>JAUVZB010000012.1 GCA_030602785.1 Dehalococcoidia bacterium | reverse complement strand
CATTGGTACGAAGGGAGTAGCTCGGCCATGGGGCGCAGGTGAACTGAATGCGCACCCCCGGCCTTCGTGGAGTGGCGCACCAACCCTGCCCTACGCTGTGTAGCCTCACCATCAGTGTGGTTATTCCGACAGGCTCCTAGGCCTGGAGGGTCGCGCCTGTGCTTTTGTGCCCGGTCACGCCGGCGATTAGGCACTCTAGCATCGCATGATTGGTGGCACAAGAGTCCCGCGCTTCAAGCGGTGGGAGCCCCGGTCGGGCGCTAGTGCTGTGACGTGGTGGGGTGGAACGCGACGCCCATGCGTGTCTTCTTCCTGTGTTCAGTCACCGGCCATGTAGGCGCCTTTCATCGGTGAAGTGGCCAGGCGCGTGTAGGCGCCGAGCATGCCGGTCGTGTAGCGTCGCGGCGGACGTTGCCATCGAAGGCGCCGCTCCTCAAGGACGCGGGCGACTCCGTCCGGGTCGGCGGGGCCCTCCTGCACCGCGACGATGTCCAGCGCCCGCGCGCCAAGGCTGACACGCACCGTGTCGCCTGTCCGTATCAGGGCGATTGGGCCTCCCGCGACTGCCTCGGGGGAGACGTGGCCGATGACCGGGCCGGCCGTGCCGCCCGAAAAGCGGCCATCGGTGATGAGGGCGATTGAACTCCTGTATTGCTCTATGGCGACGATTGCGGCGCTCGTGTTGAACAGCTCCGGCATGCCGCAAGAGGCAGGGCCTTCGTTGCGGACGATGAGGATGTCGCCCCGCTCGACCTTCAGTCCCGTCACGGCCGCGAAGCAGTCCTCCTCACTCTCGAAGACCACAGCCCTTCCTGAATGCTCGTACATGGCCGGGTCGCAGGCGCTGTACTTGAAAACCGCGCCCTCGGGCGCGAGGTTGCCGTAGAGGATGGCTACGGAGCCGTATGTGTTGCAGGTGTCTTCGGAGTCCCTGATAACGTCGGTCCTCCTGAGTCGGCGTGAGCCCTCGCGTGTCGCGTAGTTCGCCAGATAGCCCTCTCCCGCACGGAAGAAGTCCGTACGCGTCACGTCTTTCAGGTTCTCACGGAGTGTCTTGCCCGTCACCGTCATCGCGTCCAGTTCCAGGAGGCCCGAGTCGGCGAGCAGCGATATCACTCTCTGCGTGCCTCCCGCGTACCAGAACTGCCGCGAGGCGTAGTCGCCCGCCGAGTGCAGGTTGGTGAGGTAGGGAGTCCGCTGCCCGAGCGTGTCGAACACACGGACGTCGAAGTCCAGACCTGCAGCGGCGGCGATGGCCGGCAGGTGCAGCAGTGCGTTGGTCGAGCCGCCGGTCGCCTGGTGGATGACCACTGCGTTTCCCAAGGACGCCTCCGTGAGGATGTCCCGGACTTTCACTCCACGCTTCAACAGGTCCATGACCAGGTATCCTGCCTGTCTCGCCGCAGTGAGGACATAACGCTCATTAGCGGGGGCAAGGGCCGACGTTGGCGGTGCCAGGCCGAGCGCCTCCGCCATCACCTGCATCGTGGATGCCGTGCCCATGTACTGGCACGCGCCCTCGCATGGGAGCGAAAGGCGCTGCACGTAGCGCAGTTCCTCCGGTTGTTCGAGGCCGGCCTGCACCCGGCCGAATGTTGCCGCGATGTCGCCGCTCAGCAGGTAACAGCTTCCTATCCCGCCCGAGCCACCCGGAACTATCACCGCCGGTATCTCGTCCTTGAGCCGGCCCGCTGCGATGAGTACAGCCGGGAGTGCCTTGTCACAGCTGGCTGCCAGCACGGCGGCATCGAATGCGTGTCCCTGTACGTAGGCCTCGATGATGCCCGCGATGAAATCGCGGGACGGAAGGATGTAGTTCATGCCGTCGTGGCCCGTGGCCACACCGTCGCAGAGGTCGGTCGTGGTGAAATTGAATGCTGCGCCGCCGGCCTCGTGGATGGCGAGTGTTGCCTGTCTCACCAGGCGGTCGAGGTGGTAGCTCCCCGGATGCGATTGACCGTGTGTGGAGTGCACGAGGACGAGCGGCTTGCTGTAGTCCTCCTCTGTCACTGCGCCGGAGAGGTAGAGCGGCAGTGACTCCGGCGCGTTTCTCCTGAGTGCGTCACTCTTCAGCGTCATGGCTGTGCCTCCTTGATGGCCGGGTGGCAAACGACCCTTGTGTTGCTGACCATTCTGTCACAGGTGGCGCGCATGTGACAGATGCCGGGGTTTTGACGCGTCGGAGCCGTGCGGGCACAATAGTGCACATGGCAGACATTGCATCCGGACTCCCCGTTCTTGTTGACGCTCATGCCCACATCGATGAGTACCCGGACACGTGGCTTGGCGCCGTGCTGGACCAGCTCGAAGAGGAGCGTATCGTCACCGTCAGCGTGGCGATGGCGCCGCAGTCGTACGAGAGGGCGCTTCTGATACAGGAGCGCTCGGACTACGTCGTCGCCACGCTCGGCGTCCATCCCTGGAACGCGCCGTACTACGTGACTCGACTGGACGAGTTCGAGGAAGAGTTGGAGGGTAGCCCGATGTTCGGTGAGGTGGGGATGGACTTCCGCCACGTGCGGGATTGCTCCCAATACGATGCGCAGGAGAGGGTGCTCGAGTTCTTCCTCTCCGCGGCGAAGGAGCAGGGCAAGGTCGTGAACCTCCACACCTGGGGCGCGGAGGCTGAGGTCGCCGAGCTGCTGGAGCGCTACGACACCGAGCGCGCCATCATTCACTGGTACTCCGGGCCTCCGGAGCCGCTGCGCAGGATGGTCGAGCGCGGATACTACTTCACGTTTGGCTGTGAGTTGCTCGCCTCAGAGCAGATACAAGCCATCGCGCGCGAGGTTCCCGTCGGTCAACTCCTGACCGAGACCGACAACCCCGGCGGGCCGCAGTGGGTCTATGGCGAGCCGGCGATGCCTGACCTTGTCAAGACGGTGCTGCAGGCCCTGGCCATCGTCCACGGAATGGACACCACGGAGATGGCGGAGCAGGTGCGGTTGAACATGCTGCGGCTGGTCGGCAAAGACGACCGGCTGAAGCGGCTGCGGAAAGTGCTCGACGGCAGCGCTCGCCGCTAGGGCTCCAGGGCAGCCACCGGTGTCTCCCAGAGAGGCCGCGCCTCCCGTGCGAGCCACACTATGGGGTCGACAATCCCTTCGCGCACCGCGGTCCGCAGCCACTCGTGCTCGGCAATGAAGTCTGCCACAGGCGGGCTGGCGGCGTAGTAGAACTCGACCAGGTCCCGGCCGGCCGCGCTTTGCAGCAGCACCCCGTCGCGGAAATCGCGCAGCACCTGTATCTCCTCGGCTGCGGGAGTGCCGTAGGCCGCTGTGGCGATGAAGCAGTAGTCCCACGGATCGAGCGAGATGCCGAACAGGTCTGACAGACCGCTCGCCGTTTCTACCTGTTCTTCCTGCTCCTCCAACTCCTCGACACGGAGTACGACAAGGAGTTCGAGTCCCACCTCGGCGGCCGACAGCGCGGCGTCCAGTTCCTCGACCGCTCTGTTCAGGTAGGCTAGATCGTAGGCGATCATGAGAAACGAGTCATCCGGATAGCTTTGCCACCCAATTCGAAACGGGGAATTATGCCCTCGCGCAAGGTCAATCGCCACGTCGAACCTATCCCCTGCGTTATGCAGCCTGCCTGCAGGGCTGTTGATTTCCTGGTGCAGGCCCTCAATACTGGCGAAGGCCGGGGGTGGCATCGAGAAATGTGTTGCCAAGAAGACCGGGAGGCCGGCGAGCGAACTCCATTCTTCCGCCGTCACGTGTGAGGGAGCTGCAAGTGCGCTATGCAGCCGGCCAATGACCCCTCGTATCGATGCGTACTTCGCTCTCGTCGAGTTCACGTAGTCGGATTCAGGTTTGGTCAATTGGTTGATGAGGTCATCGGAGGAGTCGTCCGCGAGCGCTGTGCCCGGGAACCCGAGGAGCAGGATTGCAGCCAACACAATCAATGTGACACGGGTCATTCTGTTGCTCCGGCGCATATCGTTAGCACAGGTTGCTCAGTGCCATAATCATCCCACAGTCCACGCGATATCTCAACGCAATGCACAAGGGGCGGCCAAAGCCGCCCCCTGAGTGTTCCGGTAGCTGCGTGTGTCTAGTCCAGTGCGCCCACCAGTTTCCGCGCCCTGCTTGGCTTGCGGAGCTTCCTGAGCGCCGCCTTCTCGAGCTGCCTGATGCGCTCGCGGGTCAGGTTCATGGTCCTGCCAACCTCTTCGAGCGTCCACTCCCGGCCGTCGTTCAGGCCGAAACGCAACTCGATTATCTTCTGCTCGCGCTCGGGCAGTTCCTGCAGCATCTCGCGTATCTGGTCGCGGAGGACGCTGCTCAATGCAATGTCCTCGGGCGCAGGGGCGGACTCGTCTTCCACAAGGTCGCCCAGTGACGTGTCTCCGTCCTCGCCCACGGGCAGGTCGAGCGATAGCGGCTGCAGGTGCTGCAGGTGGTCGAGCATCTCCACGAACTGGGGAGTGGATTCCATGGCCTCGCTCAGCTCCTCGGCGGTCGCCTCGCGTCCGGAGGTCATGGTGAGGTTCCTGCGTGTCCTGTTCAGCTTGTGCATCTTCTCCGCCATGTGCACCGGGATGCGAATCATGCGGCCCTGCTCGTCGACAGCGCGTCGCACAGCCTGCATTATCCACCATGTTGCGTAAGTGCTGAAGCGGTAGCCTTTGCGGTACTCGAACTTCTCCACGGCCCTCATCAGACCCACCGCGCCTTCCTGGACAAGGTCGAGCAATGGCAGCCCCCAGTTGAGGTGCCTCTTGGCCACGCTTACAACGAGGCGCATGTTGGCCTGCACGAGCTGGTCCCGGGCTGCCTTGGCCTCGTCCTTGATGCCCCGGTAGTGGCGCTCCAGTTCAGACTCGATCTCATACACCCGGGTCTGGAAAGCGTCGTCATCCACCAGTGTCTTGAGGTCGCCCGCGGTCCGGCCTGCTCCGGCAAGCTCGATGACCTCGTGCGGCAGCAATCGTGGCGCCACCGAAAGCTCGCGCATGGCGTGCTCTGCCTTGCTCTTGTTTCCAAGTGTCTCCATCAACTCGCCCATCATCTCCTCGGTATAGACGGCATCGCTTGTCGCCCGGAACGAGGGGTCAGTGATTGTGGCAAGGATTCCTGTCTTCTCCGTCACGCCCGCGTGGCGGGCCATGATTTCAATGACGGGTTCAAGGGCCACGAGCCTGCTCAGGAGTTCGAGCGCGAAGTGCGGGCCATCAGGCAGAACGCCTCTCTCTTTGTAGAACCCGTACTCGACCTCGTTGAGGGTCTCTCCCTCCTCCACCTTTCGGGCAAGCTCCACAACCGCCTTGTTGCTGAGCAGCGGGACGCTGCCGATTTCGCGCATCCAGAGCTGCTCTATGTCTGCCGAGGCCTCGTACTCGCGTGCACCGAGCAGTGCGGAGAACTCCTCTTCGTCTATCTCGTTGGAGTCCTGTTCGAGGGCCGTCGGCTCCCTGGCAGTTGTTGTGTTTTCTTCTTCAGGCTCGAGTTCGTCAGCAGTCCCGAGCCGGGTCTCCTCATCCATCTCCTGTTGCCTCCTGTCACTAAAACGCCGAAACAGCGCTAGGGGTTGAGCCCCGCCCCGCAGTTCGCCGTTGGCTCCCACTCCCGGGGGACCATCCGGCTGCGGTATCGACTCCACGAAAACCAGCCGGCAAGCCAGCTGGTCCTCGATTGTGTCGCGCATCTCATGGTTTGCTCTTTCGACCTGCAGTACTTCATCTTCGGACGCGTCATGTTAGACTTCTTCACATGGTTTGTCAAATCGACGCGCCATGTGAAACCTGTGATTTCCACTGGTTCTCGTAGTATTATGGTCCTGGCCGATACGGCACGGCTGCAATCGCAGCAAGGGGAGAGGGTGCCAGTTGGACGCTCTTCTGCTACAGTTGCTGCTCACTGGGGAGGTGTGGCACATGGCGCGGGACCGGTACGAGCACTTCGCTGAGCGGTACGACCTGTTTTTCGGCTCGTTCGACGACCATGACCCAGTCATCGTGGAGTTCTTCCGCGCGCTCTTCGAGCGCCACAACGTGCGTAGTGTCCTGGACTGTGCCTGCGGCACGGGGCGCGAACTGCATCTCTTCCATTCCCTCGGCTTCGAGGTCTGTGGCTCCGACATCTCAGAGGCGATGCTCGCGCAGGCTGAGAGAAACCTCGCCAGTCGCGGCGAGGATGTCCCTCTCGCGAGAGTCGACTTCCGGGAGCTTGGCCGGCACTATGACAGGAAGTTCGATGCCGTGGTCTGCCTTTCGTCGGCGTTCTTCGAAGTACCTGACGAGGCAGAGCTGCTGAAGGCGTTCTCCAGTATCCATGGTGTTCTCCGTGAGGGCGGCATCGTTGTTCTCACGTCAGGCACGAGCGACAAGACGTGGCGTGAGAAACCCCGCTTCATTCCGGAGGTCAACCGCGGCGATTTCACACGGCTCTTCATTGTTGACTACCTGGGGAGTGGTGCACGCTTCAATGTACTGGATATCTACCACGGGGAGGCTCACAAGGACTTGCAGGTCTGGAGCATCACGTACGAACGGGTGTATCTGCGGGATGATCTTGAGCGGGTTCTTGAGGCTGCCGACTTTCGGGAGTTGAAGTTCTTCGGCAGCTACCAGTTCCAGCCCTATGACACCGCAACGAGCGATATACTTATTGCTGTGGCTGAGAAATGGGATTCGCGAGGCCTCTCTGTGCGTGTCGCGAGAGAGATGAGGTCAAGAGAACTGTGAGGTGGGATATGAAAGGAACACGAATCACTCTGTTGCTGGTTGCCATGGCCGTGCTTCTCCTTGGCTCCATGACCGGCTGCGCACTTGGGCCCATGGCCGAATCTGAGAGCACTGAGTACTGGCCGGGGGAGGATGAGGAGGGGAGGCCGCCCATGCCAGAAGCCCCGGCAATGTCGAAGGATGCCGCCATGGAAATGGAGGAGGAGGAGGCTGGTGCGGGAACTGCCGCGGAGTCGGCGGAAATCGACCGCATGGTTGTGCGCAACGGTTCCATGGAACTTGTCGTCGAGGACGTGAGTGCGACCTCGCAGGCGATTGGCCAGGTGGCAGCGACCTTTGACGGGCATGTCGTGTCCTCCTCCATCTTTGAGAAGGAGGGACGGACCTTCGGCAGCGTCGTCATCAGGGTTGATGGCGACAGGTTCGACGCTGCGCTCAGCGCCATCCGCATCCTGGCTGTTGAGGTGCTTCGTGAGACGACGTCGAGTCGGGACGTCACGGAGGAGTACGTGGACCTGTCGGCGCGGAAGGGGAACCTCGAGCGCACGGAGGAGCAACTCCTCGCTCTCATGGAGCAGGCGGGGACAGTGGAAGAACTCCTTGCCGTGCAGCGGGAGGTCTCGAGGGTCCGTGGAGAGATAGAGCAGCTCGAGGGCCGGATGCGCTACCTGGAGCAGACGTCCGCCACATCGCTCATCGAAGTGCTGTTGAACGAGGCCGTGCTCTCGGCGTCGTTGACCGCCGACGGACGTGTTGTGGATGAAGGTGAGGCTGTGTCGTTCGAGTCGGATGTCTTCGGTGGCTTCGCGCCCTACACTTATGACTGGGACTTCGGCGACGGCGGCACGAGCAACGACAGCAATCCAACGCACATCTACGAGGACGAGGGCTGGTACAGCGTCGGATTGAAGGTGACCGATGACAGGTCTGCGGCGGCGATCGCGTATCGCGACTACTACATCGAAGTGCGCGGCGTGTGGAGTCCAGGAGACGTGCTCCGTGGCGCCATTGATGGCCTGGGGTCCTTCGGTCGCGGGTTGCTGGGCCTCACTATCTGGTTGCTTGTCTTCACGCCGCTCTGGGCGATGCTTGCCGGCATCTTCTATCTCGTGCGCCGACTCGTCAGACGGAGGCGGCGTTCGAAGAACTCATAGAAAGAAGAGGAGAACATGGAGAGCCAGCTCGATTTGAATCGGGAACGCGTGCGGGCACGCGACAAGTGGACGACGCTGCTGCCCGACACGATGGCTGGCGTAACAAGTGTTCAGGAAGCGGCCTACGCTGACGGGGCCCTGTCGGTGAAGCACAAGAGACTCATCGTGCTCGGTATCGCGCTTGGTCGCGGCTGCACGAACTGCGTGCTTGGCCAGACAGTGCGGGCGCTCGATACAAGAGCAATGGCTGAGGAGATACTGGAGACGACCGGTGTCGCTGCTGCCATCGGTGGGACGATGGGGTATGGCCGAGTCGCTCCGCGTTGTGGCGCTCCTCGAGGAGATGGGCAAGCTCTAGGGCCTTCGTGAGTGGTTCACTCGTTTGATGGTTGCGCCGTCTATTGTGTTCATGCATACTATATGTGAGATGCGCGCCTTGGAACGACGCATTAAGGAGGACGTAGGATACTGAGGTTGTGGCGCCGCCGAAGCGCCCGGTATCTGAGGTCATGAACTAGCCAGATAAGCTGATGCAAGGGCAGTCCAAGCGACCGCACCCTCTTCAGCCATGATTTGAAGAGCCCCTGCTCCTATCTCTCCACTGCAGTTCACTGCCACAGCCTTCAACGCCTGTGGTGCTGCATGTGACAGCCCGCTAGACAAGCCGCACGATTCTCGTTCGTGCTGCCCCGCATCAGCTTTGACCTTTGACCCCATTTAAGAGGAGGAACAGGACCTATGCGAAGGCACACAAGTGCCATTGTCACGGTGTTGCTTGCCGCAACACTGCTGACCACAACCTTCGCCGGCTGCTCGCCGGCGGCACCGGGGGCGGATGCTCCATCGGAATCGGGGGAGTCCGCCGCTACTCCAGCGCCCGACCACAGTGACGAGACCCTTGTTTTTGCCGACGTGTCGTGGGCCGCGAGCACGTTCATGTCCACCCTGGCCGCATTCATCGCCGAAGAGGGCTATGGCTACAACACCGAGGTGATAGTAGCTGCCAACATGGTTGCCCTGAAGTCGATTGAGACCGGTGATGTCGACGTTCACATGGACGTCGAAATCCGCAGTATCGGCGAGGTCTACCAGGAGGTGGTCGACAGCGGCAAGGCCGAGGCGCTTGGCGTCTCATATACGCCGGTGTGGCAGGGTTGGCTGGTTCCCAGGTACATGATTGAGGGCGACGCCGAGCGCGGTATCGAGGCGACGATGCCGGACTTCGAGGATGTCTTCGACCTCATCACGTACTGGGAGCTGTTCGAGGACCCGGAGGATTCGTCCAAGGGTCGCTTCTTCAACTGCGTCCCCGGCTGGCAGTGCGAGAAGATGAACGCGCTCAAGATTGAAGGGTACGGTCTGGACGAGTACTTCAACGTCATGAGCCCCGGTTCGGATGCGGCGCTCTCGGCGTCCATGGTTGCGGCGTATGAGAAAGGCGAGCCATGGTTCGGCTATTACTGGTCGCCGAGCTGGGTTCTCGGCATGGCTGACATGTACCGGGTCCCGGAACCGGAGTTTGATGAGGACCTCTGGACTGAGGAATCCAAGTTTGCCTGCGCCTACTCGGTCGACGACGGCAACATCGTTGGCGCAACGAGTTTGCAGGAGCGTGCCCCCGAGGTTCGGGACTTCCTGTTCGAGTTCAACATCCCCCTCGAGGTCATGAACGACCTGTTGCTCTACCTGCACGAGAGCGGCAAGAGCGCGAGCGAAGTGGTTCCGTGGTTTCTGACCCGCTACGAAGATGTCTGGACCGAGTGGGTCCCCGCCGATGTGGCGGCCCGCGTCAAGGCTGCTGCGTAGCGCATATCCGCACGTCGCCGATTGATTGTCGCGGTGGGGCCTGCCAGGCAGGCCTCACCGCTTGCATCATCCAGACGCTTGTTGTATTCTTGAAACGGTTCAGTTTTGCTTGACGCTCGCGTTGAAGGAGGACGCAGGGCACTGAAGGAGTCGCAGCCGCGGCATGCTCGGTGTCCGACGCCATGACCTGACCAGACAGAAGCTGATGCCAGGGCAGTCTCGGTGACCGCACCCAATTCAGCCGTAATCCTCTATTCCCTCCCGTTCTTCTTCGGCTTTCTCCCGCAGTCTGGATGCCCCACACAAGCCCCTTGTGGCTCTTCGCTTGACCGCCCGCTGGAACATCCGCGCGACGCTGTCGTATGCGATGCCCTTGCATCATCTTCTTCCCGCTTCACTACTGAATTGAGAGGAGGACCCAAAGATGAGACGGTTTTCATTCTGCATGACGGCGCTTCTTCTGGCGACCGTCCTTGTCGCAACAGCCTTCGCAGGATGCAGTCCCTCGTCGGACACGAGCGACGAGGTAATCCGGTTCGCTGATTGCGCATGGGACACGCAAACCTTCATGGTCTACGTGGCCGCATTCATTGTTGAACATGGCTACGGCTACGGCACCAGGATCGACGTCACTACAAACGTGGTTGGCTTGAAGGCCATCGAGATAGGCGATATCGACGTCCATATGGAGATGGCCAATATCGCTCTGAAAGAGCCGCACGATGCACTGATAGCCACTGGTATGGGGGAGGACCTGGGTGTGTGCTACACGCCCATGACCCAGCTCTGGCTTGTCCCCACATACATGATAGAGGGCGATGCCGAGCGCGGCATCGAGCCGATGACTCCCGACCTCAAGAGCGTGTTCGACATGCCGCAGTACTGGGAGTTGTTCGAGGACCCTGAGGATTCGTCCAAAGGTCGCTTCTATAGCTGCATTCCGGGCTGGCAGTGCGTGAAGACGAACCAGCTGAAGATGGAGGCCTACGGTCTCGATGAGTACTACAACATCATGACCCCCGGCTCCGACACGGCTCTCGCAACCTCGATGATTTCAGCGTACGAGAAGGGCGAGCCGTGGTTTGGCTACTACTGGGTGCCCACCTGGGTGCTGGGCAAGGTTGACATGACTGCGCTTGAGGAGCCTGCGTGGACCGAAGAGCTCTGGAACGAAGAGAACAAGTATGCGTGCGGATATCCACGGGAGGACAACTACATCATCGGTGCTACGAGCCTGCAGGAACGTGCCCCGGACGTTCGCCAGTTCCTGCTCGACTTCAACATCCCCCTTGACGCCATCAACACAATGCTCGTGTACTTGCAGGATAGCGGCAAGGATGCGCCCGAAGCAGCACCGTGGTTCCTGACCCGATACGAGGAAGTCTGGACCGACTGGGTCCCGGCCGATGTGGCGGAACGCGTCAAGGCCGCACTCTAGTCTCGCATTCATAGGGAAGGACGGCAACAGGGGGCGTCCCGTGAGGGGCGCCCCCTCTTCTTCCTTCACGCATGTTCTGCTACAGTGTGCCGGAACGTGGTCTTCCTCACGGCGTCGCAATGAGCATGCATCGTTGGCACGCAGTTCGGGATTCTTCCGGTGTGCCCCACGTCGTTCGCGTTGTTCTAACGTGCGCAATCCTTCTTCCCTCCGCCGTCACAGGTTGTGTGCCCTCTGAGACTGTGGCGTCCCCCGTATCTGAACCGTTTGAGCCCGACCGCGTTGCCACTGTCCGCATTGTGATGAGCGATGAGGACTGGCAGGCGTGCTGCCGGAGCGCGAACCGGGAGGAGTACGTGCGTGCCGACTTCTGGTATGGCGACGAACTTGTCCCCGATGTCGGAGTGCGGCCCAAGGGTAACTCCTCGCTCCGCGCCGCCGTGTGGACCGGCAGCCCGCGCATCGCTCTCAAGGTGGATTTCAATCTCTTCAACTCCGCGCGCACCTTTCGTGGCCTGAAGAAGTTGAACTACAGCAACGGCTTCAGCGACCCCACACTCATCCGGGAGACGCTTGCCTACGAGCTGTTTGACTGGATAGGGCTGCCAACACCGCGCACGTCGTTCGTCGACCTCTGGGTGAACGACACTCACCTCGGCGTGTATACGCAGGTGGAGCAGATAGACCGCGGCTTCCTCGACGAGCACTTCCCCGGGACCTCGGGCGATCTCTACAAGCCTGAGCCGCCCGCCGGCCTCTTGGACTGGACCGAGGAGGACTACCTGGAGCAGGTGGAGACCCTCGGCCTGGACTTGGAGGAAGAGACGAGCGTGATGGACGTCAATCTGGGTGGTGGCCGGCTGGGTGACATCGTGCGGATTCTCGGCGAGGATGTGCTGCTGGGCTACATCGGTGCGGGAGAGGATACGCCGCCGTCCGATGATGCTCCCGACAGGCAGCGTGATGTCGAGACACTTGTTGACAAGGCCGGCCTGAAGACGAATGAGGGCCGTTCCGACCACTCTGCGCTGTTCCGCTTCCTTGACGTGCTCAACAACGAGCCGGACGAGAGTTTCCCGGAGCAGATAGAGGAAGTGCTCGACGTCGACAGCGTGCTCCGCTTCCTCGCTGTTTCCTCTGCTCTGGTGCATCTCGACAACTACATCGGCATGGGGCACAACTACTACCTCTACGAGGTGGACGGCCGCTTCTCCATCATGCCGTGGGACCTCAACGAGGCCTTCGGCGTCTTCACCATGGGCATCGACCGCGATGGCATCATCAACTTCTACGTCGACGAGCCGACCACGGGTCCCATTGCGGAGAGGCCCCTGGTGGCGCGGCTGCTGGAGCATGGGCCCTATCTCGATCGCTATCACGAATATCTGGAGGCGCTGCTGGACGGACCATTCAAGTACGAGCGCATGAGCGAACGAATAGAGTCCTGCGCGAAGCTTATCCGTCCCTACGTTGTTAAGGACGACCTGAAATTCTATCCGACCGAGGCGTGGGAGCAGGGCTTGAGCGATGATGTCGAGGTCCAGCTCATCGGCAGTCCAGGCGCCCCGGGGCAGGGCTTTCAAGCGCCGGCCCTCGAGGCCCCGCCGCCCCTGCCTCCCGCGAAGCTGGGCTGCCTGCGGCAGACATTTCCGAAGGCCGCGCTTGAGCAGCTACGTGACCGCCCTCCGACCCCCCAGGAGAAGGCAAAGCTGGAGGCGTGCCTGACGCCGGAGGAGATTGCCGCGCTGCTGGGCTTCCTGCAAGGAACTGGCGATGAGGGGCAACCTGCGGTGGATATCAGGGAAAGGATGGTCGTCGGCCTCAAGGTCTTTGTCCAAGAGAGAACGGTGTCCATCAGGGAGCAGCTTGCCGGGCTGCGGCCATCAGATGGCGGCGGCAGTGGCAACGGTGCGCGCGGCATGGGGATGCCTGCCGGCGGAGTCCCTGGCAGACCGGCGAAGCCACCACCCGGGGGAGGTCGGAATGGCTGAGGCAGTGACTCGCGCCGGGTCCTCTTACGGCGATGCGCCGCGGGTCCGGCGCATCGAACGCAAGTTCTACATCGAGCCGCAGCGCGTCCCGCTTGCGCTCGGTCTTCTGAGGCACTCGTGCCGTCCCGCTGTGGAGTTTCGAGAGGAGCGCATCAGCAGCCTCTACTTCGACTCGCCCGACCTTGCCGAGCACGTGCGCTCAATGGCGGGCGAGTTCGCCAAGAACAAGATACGCATGCGCTGGTACGGCACGCTGCAGGAGCACGCGGGAGAAGTGCCCGCATTTCTCGAGCTGAAGTCCCGCCAGGGCTTTGCCAGCAGCAAGCGCCGGAGACGCATCACGGTGCCGGTGGACCGCCTTGCCCGGAGGGCGCTGCACGCGGGCGTAGTGCCTGCCACGGAACTCATGCAGGTGCTGGCGGAGTTCGGCTTCTTCCGCGAGACTCCGCTCGTGCCGGTCATCAACATCTCGTACTGGCGCTACAGGTTCACGGAGCTCACTACGGGCTACAGCGTGGCGCTCGACTGCGATATCCACTCCACGATGGTGATGCGTCACCTGGGTTTCGGGGAGCGCGACCTGCATCTGGCGGGTGGGGTTGTAGAGGTGAAGGGGCCGCGGATGGAACTGCCCGTGCCGCTGCGCTCCCTGAAGAAGCTCGGAGTGGACTGGACACGTTTTTCAAAGTACTCGTCGTGTATCGAAGCACACCTGCTCGAGCCGGGCGCGCTGGGTCGCCTCTGGCCTTCGGGCAGGATGGTTGACTGACCGGAAAGGAGGCTCGAAGTGCTCAACGGACTTGAAGGCGCGCTCGCAGGGCTGTCGTCGCCACTGAACGTGTGGGAAGCGCTCATTCCCATCGGCTTCTCCCTTGTGGCGGCTCTCCTGACATACGGGAGGTATGAGATATTCTACGGCTCGCGACACATCGGGGCGGGGGTTCACCGGACCTTCATCGTCGGAGGACCGGCAATCACCACGCTCTTTCTCGGCATCCAGACCTCAATACCTCTCTCCCTCGGCCTGCTGGGAGCTCTCTCCTTTGTCCGCTTCCGCACGCCCGTCAAGGACCCTGCGGAGATAGGATTCCTCCTGCTTCTCATCGCCTCATCTATCGGTGCCGCGACGAACAACTACCTTGTCACCATGGTCCTCTTCGTTGTCGTCTTCATCGCGCTGGGCGTGCAGTGGCTCGTTCAGAGTGGGGGAGCGTCACTTGGACGCGGCAACCTGATGATATCCGTGGACAGTGAGGCCTTCCCCGGCATGGAGTCGCGGCTCAACGAGTTCCTGCGTGGCCGCCTCGGCGGACTGCGGCTGGAGACGGTGTCTGCGATGGATGACCGTGTCAGCCTGCACTACCAGTACCGGAAGCGCAGGGGCTTCAACTGGGCGACCTTCACATCGGAGCTGCGTCAGATTGCCGGGCCGGCGCAACTGGATGTCTACGCCGGGTAGGTCGGGCCCTGTTCTGCAGTCAGGGGCTCAAGGACCTGGCTGTTCGATTCGCCGCAGGGAGCCCATTGGCCCGTGGCGTATCATGCCTCGCAGGCGCGCTACAGGGTGACGTGCCTGACGGATTCACGCACCTGTGGCAGTTCGCGCTCGACGAAGCGCTGCATCTCGTCGGCTGTCATCCCCGCTGGCGTGCCGGCCCTCTCCTCGGCCAGTGCAACAAGCCGGTCCCATGGAACGTCCGGGACCTCGCTGCGCAGCCCGGGGGTGAGGGCAGCCGCAGCTTCACCTATGACGCGCAACTGGTTGCCCATCCAGGCCACCTGAAGGCGGTCGCACGCCATGCCCGAGCAGCCGCGCGACGCATATAGCGCCCGACAGCCTCGATGGCCTCGAGCATCTGCTGGAGCGCGTTCTGCTGTTCAGCCATACGGCATTGTCCTCAGTGCCCCGGTTTGCCGCTTCTCCTGCGGGGCATCTCCGGTGAACTCACCATATCAGATACTGTGTCGTGAAGCCCGTTTCATCGGGCTGAAGGCCATCGGTCGGTCCTGAAAAGAGACCTCCGGACTCAGCGGGTTGCTGTCGAGTGTGGTTCGTGCAGGCACGAATGCAGTGACGAAGGGGTCCTCCAGTCTGGTGCAAACTGCGCCCCTGCGAGGGGCGCGTGGTGTCAATCAGTCCCTGTGGGGCTACTTCGTCGGCCCGGCTTGCGGAGGGGAGAGTTCCTCGCGACTCGGCGGCTCTGCGCTCTCAGTCTGAGCCTGGGGGCTTGCAAGGTGGGTGGTGGCCATTCTGGTCCAACTCCCGTCACCGCCAAGCTGTGAAAGGGCGGCCCTCCATAGCTTTGTCAAGATGCGGCGCAGCTCCTTGCGCTCATCGTCGTTGATGCATGTCGCCATCTCATGATAAGACTCGCGCCGGATGGAATTGAAGTAGGCCTCTCTCCCTTTCTCTGTCATTGCCACGCGCACGACGTTCTTGCGCTGCCTGTCCTGATAGCGATGTATGTAGCCGTCGCGCTCCATTCTGTCGAGCATGCCAGTGACGGAATGGGGTTCCCTGAGTAGCCATCGGGATATGTCGGTTGGCGTTGCGTTGTTGTCCATAGCCCATACGACGAGCAGCGTCGCCGCAGTTCGGGAGGTGAACTTGTACTGCCGCAGTTCTCTTTCTCGAGCCAAGACCGTGGCACGCCCGGTGTGCTCAACGAGCGCCACCAGGTTGAAGTCATCGTCTTCGTTGACGGGGTCGAAGCGAAATCTTTCGTCTTCAACAGCACTATCAGGTTCCATCGTCTTTACCTTCCTATCGGGCACTGCAGGTACATCGCGCCCTTTCATGCGGACCCATGGGCAGGGCTGCATCACTCCCACACCAATCAGGCATGCGAATATTCTCTCACGACGAAGGCCACCCATGCAAACCACTGACCTACCACCCTCCAAGTCCTGCTAGCTATTACCCCCCAATACGTCTCATGTCGTGTAGGGCGCATCTCCTTGTTTCACGAATGACAGCACGGCTCCTCGCAATTGTGCATCTCTTTCGTATCAGAACTTGCAGAGACAACCAACCCTGCAAGTTGGGGCCGTGACTGCGCGAAGGACTATCGTCTCCCTACCACGGACAGGAGACTACCACATGTAGTAGTGGTTATGGATGTAGACTCCGTGATGCGCACGGCTCCATTTGCATCGCACTAGTTCGTACCCGAATCGTTCTTCCGTGCCGAAGGACGGTTCGATTGGCTGGGAGAATAGCTCCATGTCTCTGAGTCACCACTTGCTGCAAAGCTGCCGTGTCTCCCCAAACTCCCCCTTCCCTTCGTAGAACCGGAGCTCTAGGTCCAATCGCCACCCAGGTCGAAAGCTGGCAGAACGCCCTTTCAAAGGTCTTGACAAAACGGAAGTGAGCAGGTAGCATTCGCCGCAGAACTTCGCATGCGAGGTAGCTTTGCGCCGCATGTGGTCGCATGCGTGCAACTTGCGAAGGAAGAAGATATCTGGGATTTGCCTGCCGCGAGGACAAGAGAGGCGACACCGTTTACTCGTTGTGCCATTGTCGGCATGAACGGCGTTGGCTCCACAGGAGGTGGGTCATGTGATCGGTTGCCATCGCAGCATTTCGAGGCGCGAACGATGTCGATTCTCAAGGAGGAAAAGGCGATGATAAGTCGGAAGATTTTGTGGCTTCTGGTTGGTGTGGTGACCATCCTCGCTCTGGTGACAGTCGCGTGTGCTGCGGAGCCAGCACCTGAAGGCGAGGAAGTCGCGCCGAGCGAGGAGGAAGACGGGGATGGGGCTATCCCTTCTGCCGCCGAGGGCAAGACGTTCAGATGGAAGAGCCAGCAGATACATTCGGCTGGTAGCCTAACTTTTGAACACGGCGTTGCGCTCTGCGACCGGATTGAGGCGATGAGTGGTGGGAGACTGGTCATCGAGAATTTCCCAGCGGGGGCCCTCGTACCTGCCCTGCAAGAACTGGATGCGGTTCAAGCTGGCACGATTGATGTCATGTTGTCTCCCGGGTCCATCTACAAAGGCCAGCTTGGCAACGTGTCCAACTTCTGGACCGGTTACCCTGCTGGTCCTGGTCCTGTTGAGATGATGAAGTGGGTGTACGAGGGAGGTGGAGAAGAGCTCTATCGTGAGATGCTCGAAAGAGCGGGGTACGACAAGGCCGAGTTCATCGGTTTCTTTGTTCTAACCTCTGCCGAGTCCTTCTGCTGGTCCAACGAACCCATTGACAGCCTCGATGACTTCGATGGGCTGAAGTTCAGGTGTGGCGGAATGTGGGGCAACGTTCTGGCGGGACTCGGGGCTTCTGTGGTCACCTTACCGGGGGGAGAACTCTACCAGTCCCTTGAGCGGGGTGTCATTGACGCGTTCGAGTACTGCAATCCCGGGATGGACTGGACCATGGGGTTCTACGAAATTGCCAAGTACTGGGGTGGCCCAGGCATCCACTCCCCAATGTCGTGGTGCGAGATGCTTATCAATGAGGATCGCTGGAATGAACTTCCCGACGACTTGCAGGAGATAGTCCGCGGAGCGGTCGACAGTATGCTGGCTCGAACCTGGGCCGAGCATGACATGACTGACGTGATGGCTATGAGCCAACTCGAAAACGAGGGCGTCGAGATCATCTTGCTTTCGCAGGAGGTGCAGGACGCAGTAGTCGAGGCATCGGACGCTTACTTGGTGGAGCAGGCAGCTCAGGACGAGTTCTTCAAGAAGGTGTGGGAGTCTCAGAAAGCCTTCCTCGCCGCATACCGACCCTACAAGGACCAAGTCCAGCCGAAGATTGGCTCGTAGAGCCGTAGATGCTGGCCGCGCCGATCGGCAGGATTCGAAAGGCGCGGCCAGTGACACGGTCGGCGGAGGTGAACATGGTTGATGCTTTCATTCGCCGCATTGAGTGGCTCAGTGAGATGAGTGGCAGGGTGGTGAGTTGGATCTGCATTGTACTGATTTTCGTGGTGACCTACGACGTAGCCGCCCGCTACCTATTCAATGCCCCCACCGTGTGGTCATACGACCTGGGCTACATGATTGGCGGCACGCTGATGGTGCTTGGTGGCGGGTACACTCTGCTGCATGGCGGACACGTGAGGGTAGATGTCTTGTACGCTCGCCTCAGCACCAAGGTTCAGCTTATCGTCGATGGCATCTTCACAGTCCTTTTTTTCTTTCCGCTAATGGGCGTCTTGCTGTACTACGCAGTTGTCTACTTCCTGCAGGCTTGCGCCACTGGAGAGGTGTCCAATATGGGCATCTGGCAGCCAGTCATGTGGCCCTTTCGGCTGATGTTTCCGATAGGGATAGGGCTGTTCCTTCTTCAGGGCATCGCATGGTTCTCCCGAACATTGAAAGGATTGGCGAAGGAGAGTCGACCATGATCGAAATGAGTCCGGAAATCGCCACCCTTGTCATGATGGGTGGAATCATATTTGCGGTCCTGTCCGGCTATCCTCTGGCATTCTCGGTCGGGGGCGTAGCTCTAGTGGTGGGTTTCCTCACGTGGGGTACCCGGATTCTGCCGGCGTTCTACTATGCTATGTGGGGGATTGCCACCAACTACGCGTTTCTCGCCTGCCCCTTGTTCATCTTCATGGGGATGATGATGGGGCGTTCGGGGGTTGCCGACAACCTGTTCGGCGCGCTGCACATGTTGATGGGAAGGCTCCGCGGTGGACTTGCCATAGCGACAGTGCTGCTTGGGACTGCCATCGCGGCCTGCGTGGGCATAATGGGCGCCTCGGTGAGCATGCTCGGTCTTGTCGCCCTGCCGGCAATGCTCAGCCGTGGATACAGCAAGGATCTCGCATGTGGAGCGGTGTGCGCGGGAGGCACGCTGGGCATCCTGATTCCTCCAAGCATCATGCTTGTGATCTATGGGCCAACCGCGGGCATATCGGTTGGCAAACTCTTCATGGCAGCGTTCATACCTGGCTTTCTGCTCGCGGGACTGTACATACTCTATATTGCTATCAGATCGCGGATTCAGCCAAGTCTCGGACCAGCCATCTCCAGCGAAGGGATGTCGGTGCCACTCGGCACCAAACTCTGGCGACTCACGACCTCTCTTGTGCCCATGACACTGATTATCCTTGCAGTTCTAGGCAGCATATTCTTCGGCATTGCTGCGCCCACAGAGGCCGCTGCAGTGGGTGCCTTGGCATCCCTGTTGCTTGTGCTCGGCTATCGCAAGCTCACACTGCACGTCCTCAAGGACACTCTGGTAGGGACGCTTCGTGTTGCCTCGTACGTCTTGTTTTTCGCGTGTGCCGCGTTTGCATTTACCGGCGTCTTTCTTGGCCTGGGTTGTGGTGACGTGGTTGCGCGAGTAGTCATGGCTGCCCCCTTCGGCAAGTGGGGCGCATTCCTGACAATCATGGTCCTCATATTCATCCTGGGGATGTTCGTGGACTGGATGGGCATAGTGTTCATAATGGTACCGATTGTCACGCCTATTGGAATCGCTCTGGGCTTCGACAGCCTGTGGTTTGCGATGATGATCATAGTGAATCTACAGATGGCGTTCCTGACTCCTCCTCTTGCGTACTCCATCTTCTACCTCAAGGGAGTGATAACACCCGAGATGGGCGTGGACACAATGGACATTATTCGTGGCGTGTTGCCCTACGTTGGATTGGTCGCCGGAGGCCTGCTGCTATGCGCGAGGTTTCCCAGTATCATCACTTGGCTACCATCGCAGATGGTTCGGTGAGATGTCATGAATACCTTGGGAGCCCTAGGGTGATTTCCAAAGATTGACGCACGTTGGCAAATCACAGAGCCCACAGGGACAAACGGAAGGAGGTAGTTACTTTGAAGATCACCAATGTCGAGGCACTTGAAATACGCCTTCCTGAAACTGAGGTCTTGGACAAGGCCTCGTCCAGCCAGAATTCCCTGATTGTGAAGATACGCACAGATGAGGGCATCACCGGCATTGGCGAAATAGACTCGTCGCCACGCGTCGCGAAGGCAGCCATTGATGCACCGTTCAGCCACTCATTTGCCACTGGCCTGGCCCGCGTGCTCGTCGGGGAGAATCCTCTCGATATCCGGATACTGAATCAGAAGATGTACCGCGCGACCAACTACATCGGCCGTCGGGGTGTTGTGGTTCACGCTATCGGTGGCGTTGACATCGCTCTGTGGGACATCGCCGGCAAGTTCCTGGGGCAACCCGTGTACCAACTGCTCGGTGGCGCATACCGGAAGAAGATTCGCGCCTACGCCAGCATACTCTTCGGTCGTGATGGCGATGAGACTGCCGAGATAGGTCGAAGATGGGTTGGCGAGGGCTTCACGGCAGTCAAGTTTGGCTGGGGCCCAATGGGCCAGGAAGAAAACTTGGATCTGGAATTGGTGGCCGGAGCCCGCAGAGGCGTCGGACCCAAGGCCGATGTTCTCGTCGACGCTGGGTGCTGCTGGGACGCGGCGACCGCGATTCGCCGGAGTCATCAGTTCGAGGAGATGGGTATCCTCTGGCTGGAGGAGCCACTGGAGCAAGATGACTTGGCCGGCTACGCGAAGCTCACGTCTCGCTCACGCATTCCCATTGCAGCCGGCGAAGGAGACTCCGGTCGTTTTGCTCTTCGTGAGTTCATTTCGGCGAGCGGAATCGACGTTGTTCAGATCGACTTGGCGCGCAACGGCTTCACCGAGGCCGTACGGATTGCCGACTACGCTGAGGACTGTGGCCTGCGGGTGGTCAATCACTACTACTCCACCGGAATCAACCTTGCCGCGGGCCTGCACTGGCTGTGCACTCGCAAGAGCGCATTTATCCTTGAGTACTGCGTGGAAGAGACGCCTATACGTTGGGGGGTCACCAAGCAACGCATGGATATCGACTCCGAGGGCTACGCTCACGTACCGGAAGGACCCGGACTCGGCGTCGAGTTGGATGAAGACACTATCGACAACCTGCGTGTGTCGTAGCGCGACCCCGTCTGGGACAACTATCGGAAGGAGGAGATGAAATGGCAAATCCCGAGCAGAAGGGTAAGGTACAGACCGTCCTTGGTCTTATCGAGCCCGAAGACCTTGGCATCACCCTTATGCATGAACATCTGTTTACGGACGGCACCGTCTCAGGCTACTACTTCAAGGAACCCGAGAATGCCGGCGACCGACTTCTCGCACACCAGCCGGTTTCCATGGAGAACCTGTGGTTCATCCGCTATCGGATGAAGGACAACTTGGACAACCTCGTGCTACTCGATGAGGGCACTGCCATACAGGAGGCGATGCGCTACAAGCTCGAGGGCGGAAGCACCATCGTCGACCAGACCAACATAGGTCTCGCCCGAGACCCACAGGCCCTTGCGCGCGTTTCTCGAGCAACCGGCCTCAATATCGTGATGGGCTGCGGCTACTACGTCGAGGAGTCCTATCCATCGAAGGAACACGTCACAGACTCCAGCGTGGAGAAGCTGGGCGAGGAGATGGTGCGTGACATCACGGTAGGCGTGGGAACGACGCGGATTCGGTCGGGCATGATTGGAGAACTCGGCTGCTCATGGCCTCTCAGGGACAACGAACGCAAGGTTCTGCAGGCGAGCGCATACGCGCAGAAGAAGACGGGAGTCTCCATCAATGTCCACCCTGGCCGTGCCCCGCAGGCAATCATCGAGATTGCCGACGTTCTCGCGAAAGCTAGCGCCGACCTCAACCGTGTAGTCATCAGCCATATGGACCGATGTGGCTATCCGCTTGAGACAAGGAAGCAGCTTCTCGAAGCAGGTTGCGTTCTGGAATATGACGTATTCGGATTGGAAGGATACTACCCCGCGCGTTCTGCTCTCATGGATGGCGTTCTGCCGGATATTCCCAATGACGTGGGGCGCATCAAGGAGATTAAGGAACTCATCGTCATGGGGTACCTGGGGCAAATCACCATATCGCATGACATCGGGATGAAGATGATGCTCACGCGATATGGGGGATGGGGCTACGCGCACATACTTCGCGATGTCGTGCCGCTCATGCAGGTCTACGGAATGACGGAGGAGCAGATTCGCTCTCTGTTGGTTGAGACACCGCGTCGACTCCTAACACTCGTCTAGTCGCGGCAATGGTTGTGGCAGTCAGTTCCCCAGACAATAAGGAGGGCAGAGCCGATGGAAATTTCGCCAAACGCCGGTTGGGCTCAGACAGTACTGGGCCTCGTGGAACCCGCTGACCTTGGAATCACGTTGCCGCACGAGCACCTGCTCATCGACCAGACTGTTGGCGGTGTCTATTTTGTGGAGCCCCAGGAGATCAGCCAGCGGGCTCTGGCACACCAACCGGTGACTCTCGAGAACCTGAGTTGGGTTCGCTACAACATGAAGGACAGTCTGGACAACCAGGTGCTCATGGATGAAGAGATGGCCATCAGGGAGGCTACGCTGTTCAAGCTCCGAGGTGGCCGGACAATTGTCGACCAGACGAATATCGGAATCGGCCGAGACCCAGAGGCACTTGTCCGCATCTCCAATGCAACGGGTCTCAACATAGTGATGGGCTCTGGCTACTACGTTGATGGCCCGTTGACCGAGGCAGAACGAAACGCCAAGACCGAAGAAGACATCGCTGCCGAGATCGTTCGGGACGTCAAGGTAGGAGTGGGTGAAACGGGCATCCGGTCGGGGATGATTGGAGAACTCGGGTGCTCATGGCCGCTCAAACCGAATGAGAAAAAGGTTCTGCGTGCAGGGGCCGTGGCCCAGAAAGGGACGGGGGCCCCAATGAATATCCATCCTGGTCGAAACGAAGACGCGCCTCTCGAGATAATGGACATATTGCGTGGCACCGGCGCTGATTTGGGTCGCGTCGTCATGAGCCACATGGACCGCTGCGGCTTCCTGCTGGAGACGCGGCAGAAGCTTCTTGAGACGGGTTGCTTCATTGAGTACGACGTCTTTGGCTTCGAAGGATACTATCCGGCACGAGTAGCCCTTGCCGAGGGGCATATGCCTGATACACCAAACGATGTCGAGAGGATTCGACAGATCAAACAGTTGATTGAGATGGGGTACGTCAATCAGGTTCTTCTCTCTCACGATTGCGGGATGAAGATAATGATGACCAGCTATGGTGGCTGGGGTTACGCTCACCTGTTGCGCGAGGTTGTTCCTCTGATGCGTGTGTATGGCATCGCCGACGAAGATATCCACACGATGATGGTGGAGAACCCGAAGCGTATGCTCACGTTCGTATAGAGCGAGACCGCATAAGGATGGCGGAAGGAGGACTGCCGTGAAACTGAGTCCTGTTCAGATGAACGCCACCGAGGATGTTTCGGACAATGTCAATCGCGCGTGCTCATGGATAGACGAAGCGGCTTCCCAAGGTGCAGACCTGGTACTCCTTCCTGAGTTCTTCAACAACTTCTATTTCTTCCAATACAGGGACTACGACTACGTCCGATTCGCGGAACCGGACGACGGCTACAGCATGAGCAGAGTTCGTGACCGCGCACGGCAGCACGGGATTCACGTCATCGCCACTCTCTACGAAGAAGAAATGTCTGGTTTGTACTACGACACAGCGATGCTCATCGCACCTGACGGGTCGATTGTTGGCAAATACCGAAAGACCCACCCCGGATGCTATCGGTCCTTGGAAGGCATCTATTTTCGGGCAGGGACGCAGTTCCCGGTGTTTGACGTTGTGGGGTGGAAGGTCGGAATCGTCATCTGCTACGACACGCTGTTTCCTGAGACGACCAGGTGTGTGATGCTGAATGGCGCAGAACTAATCTGTATTCCTTTTTGCGCGTCGTCGGTTATCCTGTCCCCTCAGGCCAGCAGCCTTCCTTCCCGTACCGGAGAAGAAACGCGTGACGACCAGTACTGGATGCACTGGTGGACCACGTTGATGTCTCAGCGGGCATTGGACAACATCGCCTATCTTGCCCCATGCAATCACGTTGGCGTTGAGGGCGGCGTGTCGTTTCTTGGTGGCAGCTGTGTAGTCGATCCTGGTGGACGAATCCTGGCAATGGTGGAGGGCGAGAGCGCCATCACGGTGGAGCTTGACCGCGAGCTGTTCTTGGACAAGCGCCGCTACACGCCATTTCTCCGGGATAGACGGCCACACATCTACGGGCCCATCTGCAGGGAGATGGACATTTGGGCGGCGGCTCCCTGACACAACGTTTGACGCGCTCCCGGAACGATTGCTTCAGAGCGCGAGTGCACGAAAGGAGACATTCGTGAGGATCACCAAGGTTGAAGCGATAGAACTGAGACTACCCGAAGAGGAAATGCTCGACAAGGCCAATGCGGGACAGAATTCCCTCATCGTCAAGATCCACACGGATGAGGGACTCGTGGGTATCGGTGAGATTGACTCTCATGCCCAGGTCGCAAAGGCAACTGTTGACGGGCCATTCGTTCACTCCATGTGCACGGGCCTTGGCCGCGTCATAGTGGGAATGAACCCGCTTGATATCAGGGTCATAAACGAGAAGCTGTACCAATCGACGTTCTACTACGGACGCCGAGGTGTGGTGATCCAGGCCATCGGAGGTCTGGACATGGCGCTGTGGGACTTGAAGGGCAAGTACGTGAATCTGCCGGTGTACGAACTGCTGGGGGGAGCCTTCCAGAAGAAGATGCGCGCGTACGCGAGTGATCTCTGGGGAAAGGATGGCAACGAGACGGCCCAGAAGGCGAAGAGGTGGAAAGAGATGGGGTACACCGCCGTGAAGTTTGGCTGGGCGCCGATGGGCCAGAGCGAAAGAGTCGACCTTGACATTGTGGAGGGCGCACGGCGTGGTGCAGGTCCGGACATGGATATCCTCGTGGACGCAGGCTGCTGCTATGACACGGTGACCGCCATGAAACGAGCAAGGCAGTTTGAGGACTATGACGTGTTCTGGTTTGAAGAGCCTCTGCGGCAGGACAACCTGGATGGCTACAATCAACTGAGTAGTATGTCCCGGATACCTATTGCCGCGGGTGAAGGTGACTCCGGGCGCTTTGCCTGGCGCGACCTCATCGAACGGGGAGGTATACACATCTGCCAGATCGACCTGGCGCGGAACGGGTTCACGGAATCGATGCGCATTGCCGACATGGCAGAGGACCATGGCAGAAAGGTCGTCAATCATTTCTACACATCGGGAATCAATCTTGCTGCCGGGCTTCACTTCATCGCAGCACGAGAATCCTCCTTCATATTCGAGTACTGCGTCGAAGAGACGCCGATACGGTGGGCAGTGACGAAGCAGCGAATGGAGATTGACTCCGAGGGCTTTGTACACGTGCCCGAGGGGCCGGGTCTTGGCATCGATTTGGATGAGGACACTATTGATAACCTGCGAGTCAAGTAGGCCGCGAGTCGTTGGAGTCAACGTGACTTGGCCTGACGCAAGCTGATGCCAGTGTCAATTGGAGTCCTTTCTATCTGGATACTTGTGAGGTGTCAGGCTGCTGAACAGGCTGCGCACATCCAAGGCGCTGACGACGTCATCAGCGCGGCCCAGTGTGACGGCCCCTTGCGGCTGGAGATGATGGTGGTTCGGCTGCAAGATTGAAATGAGAACCCGGCACTGACGAAACACACTAGAGGAGAGTGACTTTGGAAGCACAAGAGAGACTTGCAGAAGCTCAGAAGCTGAGTGGCCGAGTGTTCGGCACCATCCATGGCGCTCTGGTGCCGGAGGTCATCTGCGACCACGGTGATGGCATCTATCTATTTGACCATACTGGCAGACGGTATATTGATTTCAGCGGGGGGCCTCACGTCGTCTCCATCGGCCACGGCAACAAGCAGGTGCGCGACGCCATGATGCGGCAGATGGAGAAGGTGTCCTTCTTCTATCGTGGCTTCTGGCTGAACGAACCCCTCCTGAAGCTCGCCGATCGCATCGTTAAGGTCGCGCCGTCAAACATCGGATTGGTGCAGTTCTGCAACAGCGGCTCCGAAGCGAATGAAACCGCCATAAAGATCGCCTGCCAATACCACGTCGAACGGGGTCACCCGCAGAAGCACATGATCATCTCACGCTGGCAGGGCTACCACGGAATGACAGTTGGAGCGCTCTCGGCTTCCGGCCACGTTGTCCGCCGCACCAAGTTCGGCCTACTCCTCCACAATTGGCCCAAGATACCAGCGCCACTCTGCTACCGGTGCGCATTTGACATGGAGTACCCATCCTGCGGCATCAAGTGCGCTCGGGTTCTAGAGGAGACCATCAATCAGGTGGGCCCACAATTCGTCGCCGCCTTCATGGCGGAACCCATTGGTGGGGCGGGTACTGCCTGTATGGTGCCGGTGAAAGAGTACTACCCTATGATACGTGACATCTGTGACAGGCACGATATCCTATTCATTGACGATGAGATTATCTGCGGCCTTGGCCGCACCGGTCAGTGGTTCGGCATTGACCACTGGGGCGTCCAGCCGGACATCATAACAGTGGCGAAGAGTATGACTGGCGGCTACACTCCCATGGCAGCGGTGCTTATCGCCAAGAAGATAGGTCAGGTGTTTGATGAGACTGGCGCGCCATTTGTTCACGGCTTCACTATGGAGGGCAATCCGGTTTCTGCCGCTGGAGTACTGGCTGTGTTGGACATCATCGAATCGCAGAAACTGGTAGAACGTAGTGCTCGCATTGGAGAATACTTCTTCCAAGTGGGGAGGGAGAGACTTGCGCACCACTCTACAGTGGGCGATATTCGCGGCAAAGGACTACTCATGGGCATTGAGTTGGTGAAGAATAGGCAGACCAAAGAGCCATTTGACCCGCAGCTAAAGGCTGCAAACCATTTCCAACGTCTGGCTATGGCCCGCGGCTGTATGGTCTATCCTACTACCGGTGTCGACAATGGGGTGCGGGGGGACCACTATCTCGTTTCGCCGCCCTATAACGTCACCGAAGCAGAAATCGACGAGGCCTTTGGCTTGCTGGATGCTGCCCAGACTGATTTCGAGAACGAGTTTCTTCAGTAGGCCGCGCGAGAGACGCGAGTATTGCGTCGAAGAGACGCAGGTGAGACGGGGTGTGACCAAGCAGCAGATGGCTGTTGACTCGGAAGGATTCGTGCATGTGCCCGAGGGGCCCGGTCTGGGAGTCGACCTCGACGAGGATACGATCGACAACCTCCGCGTGAAGTGACAACTGCCTGAGCGGCTTGCCGCTCTTCCACCTCCTTATGGAGTTGTCGGCCCTGTGGACAGCCCACCTGCCGCAGGGCCGACACTCTCTCTATTCAAAGGTCAGGCTTTCGAGCCGGCGTGGGAAGGAGCTAGTCCTGCAGGAATCCCACGTGGCCCTTGGGCTCCTTGGCGGGGGTGAGGGAACCGTACTTTTGCTCGTACTTGCGCATGTTCTCCTGCAACGCTGCAATCATGCGCTTCATGTGACCCGGACTCATGATGACCCGTGAGGTCACGGCGCCCACATCCGGACCGACCATGAGGAAGTCCAGGATGAACTCCTCTTTCGCATGCATCACCCTCGTATTGTTGGCGTAGGTGCCGGCCTTGAGCTGCGACGGGAACTCGATGGATATCTTCTTCTGTTGCTGCGCTGCGGGCTGTGTGGGCTGTAGCTGTAGAGGCTGCTCGGCCATGATGGACCTCCCGTGCGGCGAGTCTGTGTGCGGCTATGCTAGCACAAAGGCGCGGGTGTCTCTGAGTGTGGTGGAGAATAGTCGTAGGGCTATGTTGGAGAGCTCAGGAGGTCGTTGCGGCATGACAGTGAAGGGGGCGGCCTCCTGAGCACTACCATAGGTAGTGATTTCATGGTAGCACAACTCTCGCCGGGCGCAATGCGCAGGTCTCAGGTCGCGTCTGTCCTCTGGGCCGCTCCGGGTGGCCGTTGACCTTGCCGTAATGGCGGCGCACCATGTGCCGCGAAGTGCGCGGACAGGAGGCTGATGGTGGCATTCGTTGCTGTTGCGAAGAAGGACGAGATACCTGAAGGGACGACGATAGCCGTGGAGGCCGGCGGCAGGAAGCTGCTCGTGGCGAACGTCGGCGGCGGCCTGCACGCGATGGACGCGACCTGCTCCCACATGGGTGGCGACCTCACGAAGGGGAAGCTGGAGGGCAGCGTTGTGACCTGCCCGAGGCATGGAGCACAGTACGATGTGACAACGGGGAGGGTGGTGAAGAACGTCGGCTTCGCCGTGAAGGCGCTCACGGCCGGCAGGTCGGCCGGCGACCTCAATAGCTACGAGGTTGTGGTGGAGGGGGGTGATGTGAAGGTCAGGATCTAGTTCGGTTCCTTGTTCCCGAACTTGCAGTTGGCGTACCCTCCGTCGTACCTGTACGGAGCGGGTTCTCACTGGCGCTGTAGACGGGTCCGGCGGCGTCTCCCTTGTCCCCGGGCCGTCTGGCATGACACTCCTTATCAGCGCTGCTGTGCCGGTTCGTCGCACGGGAGTATTGCAACCAGTTGCAATTGCACATGGTGGCATGTAGACTTGCCGCCACGTAGTCAGATGTGTCCGGCGCAGCCGCACCGGCGGGCGTCCGCCGAACGAGTGTGTGCGGCTGCCGTTATGACCGATCGCAACAGCAATGAATCCATCACGCTGTGAAACCACTCGGGACGACGTTGACTGGGCGGCCGCGTGGCGCGAGCATCTCCTGCGCAGCGGACTGGAGGCGAACCTCTCCCGCGTGGGGCTCTTGCCGGAGGAATTCTGGACACGGTTCGGTGGCTGGGTGCAGAGGCTGTCGAGGAACGGCTATCCCGGTGTTCTGCTCGAGCGCGTCATGGCGCTCGTCCAGCAGGGGGACAGCGTACTGGATGTTGGCGCAGGCGCGGGCACGTACGCACTGCCGCTCGCTCGTGTTGCATGCCAGGTCACTGCGGTCGAGCCTTCTCCCGTGCAGGCCGGTCGCCTTGCGGCTGGAGTCCGGCAGGAAGGCCTGACTAATCTCAGTATTCTTCCCCATTGCTGGGAGGAGTTGGACCCCGCTGAGGTGGGTGTCCACGATCTCGTCCTGGCCGCACATTGCTTCCAGATGCACGATATCCGTGCGGCCCTCAGCAAGATGTGCCGGGTGACGCGGCGCTCTCTCATCCTCATCCACGCGGTCGACAACGACCTCACCGATACGCTCCGTACTGTACTTGGAGTCGAGCCGGGGCCCAACTACATCTACCTGTACAACACCCTGTGCGAGATGGGATTCTGTCCGGACGTCGACATCGTCACGAGGACATACCGCGTGCCGCTGGAGACCCAGATGGACATGTTTCGCTGTAACCCGGGACTGAGCGAAGACCAGTGCCGGCGACTGTGTCACCACCTGGAGGGCGAGAGCCGAGTCTCCCTTCTGGATGGGCAGCCCTCGATGGAACGCCGCCACAGCGACGCCGTCATACACGTCAGCATGTAGCACTGGAAAGGAGTCGATCGATATGAAGAAACCCGTTCTCTTGTCCACCGCACTGGCCGTGCTGGTGCTTCTCTCCGCAGTCGCGGGATGCGCCGCCGAGCCTGTCACCCCACCACCGTCATCTGACGAGCCGGCGGAGGCGCCGTCCGACCCCGGCGAGGCAGAGGCTCCCACGGAGGAAGTCGTGCTTCGTGTGGGCTCCACCAAGCCGTTCAAGACCACGAACAGGTTCGCCGACTACTGGTACGGGGTCCTCTCAAACCTGACCACGCACGATAGCTTAATCAAGCTCGGCCCGGACATGAAGCCCGTGCCATGGATCGCGCGGGACTGGACCGTCTCCCCGGACAGCAAGACCTTCACGTTCACCATTGACGACAATGCCACGTGGCACGATGGCACTCAGGTGACCGCCGAAGACGTCGCGTTCTCGATTGAGTACTACCGCGAGCGCGTCCCGCAGGCGGGCTGGATGAAGGAGGTCGTCGAGAGCGTCACAGTCGAGGGCAATGACGTAGTCCTCTCTCTCTCCCGCCCCTACGGGAACCTGCTGACCGAGTTCATGACTTACTCCGTTGTGCCGGAGCACATATGGAGCAGCGTGGAAGACCCGCTCACATACGAGGGGGACGACCGCGTCATCGGCTCCGGCCCGTTCACGATTGTCAGCTGGGACGAAGCCGCGGGCAAGTTCGTCTTCGAGGCGAATGAGGACTACTTCCAAGGGAAACCGGCCGTCGACCGGCTGGAGGTCAGCGTCTTCCGCAACATGGATGCGCTCGTGATGGCCCTCTCACGGGGCGAGATAGATACGTGGTGGGACTACTCGGGCGAGTTTCCGTACACGCATATTCCCCCGTTGCTCAAGTCCGGTGATGTGAAGTTCGCGTCCGCGACCTTCCTTGGGGTACCGGCGGCGCTTGGGTTCAACCTTGAGCGCGAGCCCCTGAGCGACATCGCCTTCAGGCAGGCAGTCTCGCTGGCCATAGACTACCAGCAGATTGCCGACCTCGTGTTCGCGGGCTATGGCGCCGTGCCCACCTACGGCTTCATCCCGCCGACCCACTCCAATTTCAATGATTCCATCCCGCGGATGGAGTTCAACACGGAGAAGGCCGGGGAGTTGCTCGATTCCCTTGGACTGGTGGATGTCGATGGCGATGGCGTTCGTGAGGACGCTGATGGCGAGGAGATGGTCCTCACTCTGCTCACGCGCGGCGATAAGACCAGCATTGTGCGGACGACCGAGATGGTGGCCATGAACCTGCGGGATGTCGGCATCGCCAGCACCGTCAAGGCGGTGGACAGCTCCACATGGGTTGCCACCAAGGAGCAGATGGACTTCGACCTCGTGTTCTTCCGCGCGACCCCGTGGGGCACCCTGATGCATGCGGGCAGCGCGTCCGGCTACTTCGACGTCCGCAGGACGGGTGCCGGCGTACTGCACAACCTGGATGTTGAGGAGTACCTCGAGACCTGCGATGCACGCCTCTCCACCGCCATTCCGGAGGAGCAGGAGGCGCTGGACAAGACTCTCCAGGAGCTTCACCAGCAGTACCTGCCGGGCATCGCGCTCGTCTGGATTGACAGCGTCTACCCATACCGCGAGGGTTGGGGGAACTGGACCATCGACCACATCTACGGCGGTGTGGTCAACAGCTTCTCCTGGTTCACGGTGACGAAGGCAGCGGAGTAGACTTGTGCAGGGGCCGGCTACGCCGGCCCCTGCAGAGACACGTGGAACGACACGAGCACCCTTCAGCAACTCGAGCTGCCAGGGCGGCGAGGTATCTCATCGCCCTGGCTGTTATCGTGTCGCTCAACTTCCTGGTGCCGCGCCTGATGCCCGGTGACCCTCTCCTGAACATCGTTGGGGAGGAGGCTTACTACGGCTCAGGGGGGGCGCTGGAGGAACTCAGGGCAGACCTGGGACTCGACCAGCCCATGCACGTCCAGTACGGACGCTATCTTGTGGGCATCGCGACCGGCGACTGGGGCTACTCGTACCTCTACCTGCGGCCGGTGTTTGAGTCCATTGCACTGCACCTCGGCTGGGCGCTGGCGCTGGTACTCCCCGCCGTGCTTCTCGCGGCTGTGATTGCCGCCGTGCTCGGCGGCATCGCGGCGTGGTACCGCGGGTCGCGCCTCGACGCCGGCCTTACCGGCGCCTTCCTTCTGGCGTACTCGATGCCGCACTACTGGCTGGCCATGCTCGTGCTGTTCGTGTTCAGCTTCCAGCTCGGGTGGTTTCCTCTGGGGAAGGTCACGTCCGGCGGCGCGTCGGGCTTGCCGTACGTACTGGACGTTGGCTGGCACATGCTCCTGCCCCTGGCGGTGGTGACGCTGTTCAAGGCGGCGTATGACTTCCTCATTGTCCGCAGCTCCGTCGTGTCCATCTACGGCGAGGACTATATCCTGATGGCCCAGGCGAAGGGCCTCTCGCGCATGGCTGTGCTGTTCAAGCATGCCCTGCGGAACGCCATGGCGCCTTTGCTGACGGTCACGGCCATCCAGTTCGGCATGGTGTTCTCCGGGACCCTGCTTATCGAGGTCGTATTCTCCTGGCCGGGCATGGGGACGCTCATCTACGATGCCATCGGGGCGCGTGACTACCCGCTGCTGCAGGCCGCGTTCCTCATCGTCGCGGTCTGCGTGCTCCTCGCGAACTTCGTGGCCGACCTGCTCTATCCCAGGCTGGACCCGAGGACGAAGTAGGGAATGAGGGTGAGGGCGTTTGTCGGCAGGAACCGGGCGGCCACCGTGGGGGCCTGCGCGCTGATACTGTTCCTTGCAGGCACCATGCTGGCGCCCGTCATCGCGCCGCACGACCCATGGCAGCACTTCCGGCCGTTCCTGTCTCCATCGGCCCTTCATCTCTTGGGAACCAACGACGTGGGGCATGACATCTTCTCCGAGCTGCTTGTGGGAGCCCGCGTGTCCCTGACGGTGGGCGCGCTCGCGGCGCTCCTGTCCGTGAGCCTGGGCGTGTTCATCGGCCTTCTTTCCGGGTTTCGCCGAGGTGCTCTCGACAACGCGCTCATGGGGCTCACGGACATCGTCCTCGTCATGCCTGCTCTACCCCTCGTCATTCTGCTCGCCGCGTACGTGGGGCCGAGCATCTGGAACACGATTCTCGTCATCGGTGTGGTCTTCTGGCCCTCGACCGCGCGGGTCATCCGCTCGCAGGTATTGAGCGTCCGCCAGTCCGGCTACGTGGAATCAGCCCGTGCACTCGGTGCGGGCGATGGCTGGGTGATGCGCCGCCATGTGCTGCCCAACGTGCTGCCGCTCGTGCTTACCAAGTTCGTGTTGACTGTCGCTGCGGCGATGCTCATGGAAGCATCGCTGAGCTTCCTCGGTCTCGGCGACCCGATGATGAAGAGCTGGGGGATGATGCTCCACTACGCATTCTCTCGCGGCGGCTTCATCCAGGAACTGTGGTGGTGGTACCTGCCGCCGGGACTGTGCATCGGCCTGTGCATACTGGCGCTGACGCTCATCGGGTTCGGCTTCGAAGGGGAGAGTGACCCGCGCCTGAGGAGGGCACTGGAGAGGTGAGCGCATTCCTGAGGGTGAGCAACCTGCACGTGTACTTTGACACCCCGCAGGGCGTCGTCCGTGCGAACAACGGTGTGAACCTGGAGGCGCGGCCGGGTGAGAGCCTCGGTATCATGGGGGAGAGTGGCTGTGGCAAGACGGTGCTGTTCCTGTCCATGCTGCGACTTCAGCAGCCGGGCCGCATCACCGCGGGCTCTATCACGCTGGACGGTCGAGACATAACGCAACTTCCTGAGCGGGACGTGGAGCGCATCCGCGGCAGGGATATCGCGCTCGTGCCGCAGAACCAGGCGACCGCGCTCAACCCGGCGTACACGGTGAGGGAACAGCTTGCCGAGGCCATCGTGGTGCGTGAGCGTGGAGGGAGCCTTGGCTCGGTGCTCGGGAGACGCGGCAGCAGGATGGACGGCGAAGCGCTCGAGGAGGTCCGGCGCGTCTTCCGCGAGCTCGGGTTCGCTGACGACCGCCTGATGGGCCGGCTCCTGCAGAGCTACCCTCACGAGCTGTCAGGAGGCATGCGACAGCGCGTGCTCATCGCCATGGCGCTCCTGCTGAGGCCGCGTGTGCTAATCGCGGACGAGCCCACCACGGCGCTTGACCGCGCCACGAGGGCGCAGTCGCTGGCGATGCTCAGGCGCCTCAACGGCGCGCTGACGATGCTCGTTGTGAGCCACGATCTGGATGCTATCGCGAGCACGTGTGGCCGCGTGGCTGTCATGTATGCCGGCCGTATCGTGGAGAGCGGCCCGGCCGGCGAGGTGTTGTCAGACCCGCGTCACCCGTATAGTCGCCTGCTCATCTCCGCGCAGAGGCGGACGAGAGGGGAGCCCCTGCCGACAATGTTCGCGGATACCGCCAACCTTGTCGATGTCCCTCCCGGATGCTCCTTCCACCCCATCTGTCCGGAGGTGATGCCGCAGTGCCTGGTTCATGAGCCGGCGGAGTCGAAGGTTGGTGGCGTGAGGGTTGCGTGCCATCTGTATGACGGGGAGGCAGCGCCGTGCTAGAGGTACGGGGTCTGTGCAAGCACTTCCTGGTCGGGCACGGTCCGCTGGGCCGGTTCCAGCATCCGGACCATGTCATCAGGGCAGTGGACGGCGTCTCGTTCACAGTTGCGGAGGGAGAGGTCTTCGGCATCGTTGGAGAGAGTGGCTCGGGCAAGACGACGCTGGCCCGGGTGGTCCTGCGGCTCAGTCCCGCCGACGTGGGGAGCGTGCGCTACAGGGGCACCGAGGTCTTCGGAATGGACAAGGCCGCGTTGAAGCGGTTCCGCAGGGAGGTCCAGCCCGTCTTTCAGGACGCGGATTCCACGCTCGATCCGCGCCAGCACGTTGCCTCCGTACTTGAGGAGCCACTACTCATTCACGGGGTAGGGAATGGTGAGGAGCGCCGCCGAGCGATTCGCGGCGTGCTCGGGCAGGTGAACCTCTCTCCGTCACTGCTCTCGCGCCACCCGTCTGAGCTGTCCGGCGGACAGCGCCAGCGCGTTGCGCTGGGGCGGGCGCTTCTGCTGGAGCCGCACGTCATTATTGCGGATGAGCCCACTTCCGGGCTCGATCCTATTGTTGCCACGCAGATACTCGCGCTCCTGCTCAAGCTGAGACGGGAACGGAGTCTATCGCTCGTGCTGATTTCACATGACCTGGAGACGGTCGCGTATGCGAGCGACCGCGTCGGCGTCATGTATCGGGGCCGCATGGTGGAGGTCATCGGTGGCGATTACTTCCGGGAGGGTGCCCGCCATCCGTACAGTCGGTTCCTGCTTGGACTGGATGAGAGCCTCGGGGAGACGGTGCTGCAGGAGGGCGTGCACGAGCATGTTCATGCATCTGAGTCCGGGTGCTCCTATCTGCACTCTTGCCCCCATCATGTACATGATTGCCATGTGACGGCTCCGTCACTGCGCGAGGTCGCGCCGGGGCATCTGGTGGCGTGTCACGTGGTGAAGTAGGCGTATCGCGGTTTGGTGGTGCGCAGGGGGAGGCGTGTGGTCCCGGCTGCCGTGCGATGACGGGAGGGCTACTTCTTCAGGACTACCCTCGCTGTGAGGATGAAGAACAACACCGACAGCGCCAGGAGGACGTAGCTCCACGGCGCATCCAGCTTGAAGAAGAGCAGCAGGAAGAATCCTGCCGGGGGCATGGGGAAGAACAGCGGCTTCGCCATCCGGTGCCTGTCGACCGGGTTTGCCTGTTCGTTCTTCGCCACCGTCAACTCCTTGCAGCGCGGTGTTTCCGCAGTAGCATACTGGAAATGGGTGTTGGGCAGGTCCGGGGGCGTATTCCGTAGTAAAAACTGCTCAGCCCAGCTTCTCTGCGGTGACGATGAAGGTGAAGTGGAATCGGGAGAGTTGGATGTTGCACACTCTATACTCGCGGGCCAGGCGCGGCAGGGCGCGGTATGCGAGCCAGAGTGCGGTGAACGGGCTCTCGGCGAGCACGAGCCTGCCGGAGGGCCTGAGGACTCGCAGCATCTCGAGGAGCGCCTTGTCCTTGCCCTTGCGCGTGTTCTGGATGCCGTAGCGGGAGCCGACGGCGCCGAAGTAGCCCGCCTTGAAGGGCAGCTCGTGCGGGTCGGCATCTCTCAGGCGGACGATGTTCTCCACGCCCTCGATGCGGATGTTGTCGCTCGTCTGTTGTGACGGGTCGGGTGAGCGCTTCGTGGGCTTCCACTGGTCGGTGGCCCAGACCTCGCCCTTGCTCAAGGCCTTCCCGAAGGCGACGGCTAGCGAGCCGGTGCCGCAGTTGGCGTTGAGGGCCTTGCTGGTCCTCCCGACACGTGATGCCTCCACCAGGAGCTGGTTCAGCCCGTTGCGGTACCAGTCTGTAGAGCCGATGAGCATGGTGATGCCGCTCCAGCCGAAATAGAGGACGATAGCGATGGACACGAAGCTCAACCGGCCCCCGAGGTTGGTCAGCAGGGGAACGAGGCCGAACAGCATCGGCAGGAGAGGGATTGAGACCCCTGATGCCTCGAAGCCGTACTTGGGCTTCTCTTCGCCGGGTTGTTGCTCTGTCTGCTTTCGCCTGAGATCCATGGGGAGAGTATAGCGGAAGAGGATTGTGTCGTTCGAGGAATCGGCCTGTCGCCGGTCAGGAGTCCGCCTTGCAAAGACGGCCTAGCCTTGGTCTCCGACGCTTGCGTCTCGCATCGTCACCACGGCTGTGCGCAGAGGTGGCAGATCCCGCTCGACGACTCCCCAGATCCAATCCAGACTCACGCCGAGGTAGTCGTGAACGATGAGGTTCCTGAAGCCGGCGATAGCCTGCCAGGGGACGGATGGGTGAGCGGCCTTCAGTGCGGGTCGGAGTCGCTGGGTTGACTCCGCCATCGTCTGAAGTTCCCGCAGGACTGCACTCTGGGTCTTGCGGTCTTGCATGAAGGATTCGCGACCCTCTGCAGTGTGACTGTCTATCCAGTCCAGGCACTCCAAGATGTGCTCCAAGTAGACGCGGTCGACCTTCACAGCGGCACTGCCTCTCTCAGAATGGTCTCACGCAGAGGTTGGCGGAGGGAGTGTTGGTCCACGACCTCAACTCGTCGACCCAGCAGTTCCTCCAGCTCAGCAACGAGTCCGCCGGGGAACCAGGGCGTCGTAGGCCCCGTCACTTCGATGAGCAAGTCGACATCACTCTCGGGTCGCAGCTCTCCGCGTGCGGCGGAGCCGAATACCCGCACGCCGCCCACGCCGTGGCGTGTGGCGATGCGGATGATCTCTTCTCTTCTGTCTCTAACGGTGGAGGCCACCTGCGGTGTCATCATCACGGTCCTTGTTCAAGCCAACAGCATTAGCATACTCACATTCTACGTTGGCCGATGCGCGCGGGCAAGCCGTCTGTGTGGGGAGGTCAACGTTGCCGTTTGAGGACTACCCGGATCGCGAAGTAGAAGAAGAGCACGGACAGTGCCAGGAAAACGTAGGTCCACGGCACGCGAGGGACTCTATGCGTACCGGCTCTTCATGACCACCCGAATGGCCAGCACGAAGAACACCACCGAGAGCGCCAGGAAGATGTAGCTCCACGGTGCACCCAGTTTGAAGAACAGCAGCAGGAAGAATCCCGCCGGCGGGAGTGTGAAGAAGAGGTCGCGCGCAAGGAGTCTGCCTGAATTCATCGTCAACCCTCCCTGAGTACTGCTTTCACAATAGCATAACGAGTCCCGGGTGGTGTTGGTGCAGTGTGTGGACAGGAGAATGCGGTTGGCCCGTTTGGGGAGGGAGTGGTGGACCGATGCAGGGGCGATGGCATGCCTCGCCCGTGGGGTGGTACATCGATCAGGCTTATGGTCGGATGGAGATTGAGCGCGTGTCGGAATGTAGGGGCAGGCCTCTGCGCCTGCCCGTGGGAGGACGGGGTGTGGTGTATCCGTAGGGGTGGCGGCATGCCTTGCCCGTGGGTTGGTGCATCAACTCTTCTTCGCTGTGTTGCGCCTTCCGTAGAGGCGCTCTGTGAAGCCGCCATCCCGTTCAAATGCCGCCGCCTGGGCCGCCAGCTGGCGGTCAAGGAGATAGCAGCACAGGTTCAGCAGGGATAGCGCGGCGTTAGCCTCAAGTTGTGCGGAGAGAGTGGCGCGGCACGGACCCACACCGACCGACACGGACGGAGGGGCTGTCGTTGGTCCGGCCGCCGTCTGTGTCTGTCCGTGTTCGTCGGTGTTCTGTTCTAGTGGTTCGTCGGCGTTTCGTTTCCGGTCTTCTTCAGCCTGGGTTCTGCTCTGTTTGCCCAGCAGCACCAGTTCTTCCCCAAGCCATCGTTGCACCTCTTCCAGTGTGGCGCAACTCCGTGCCTTGAAGCGCTGCAGTGCCTCGTGGTCTGCCGGCCACATCTGAAGTTTTCTCTGCCTCAGAAAGTCCTCGTAGTCCAGGCGCAGCTCTTCCAGACTGGCCCGCGCCACGTTTGTCAGCTTCATCTCCATCTTCTTTGAGGTGCCGCTTGCCTGGCTGCCCTCGGCGATGTTCTGCACGCCGCTCCGCGCCGCCTGCACCATCTGGTCGTGCGTCCGGCTGCGCCTGTCGATGTGCAGGTCACAGAACGCGGCTGTCATGTCGTAGACCAGCTGCGCCACCTGGAAACTCTTAAGTCTCCGGTAGCCGCCGTGTTTCGGAATCAGCGGTTCAGTGTCCGGCATGGTGTACTCCGTTTCCAGAGGGCATCTTGGACGTGGCTGGTACGTGCTGTCAACGGGGTGGTGTGTCTCTGCAATACCGAGGCCCAGGCCTGACCCAGGGCGGGCGGGCGTGGCAGCCCGTCGGTGGTCGGGTTCTCTGCCTGTGGAGGCTCCGTGTGGGAGCCTGGTCGTCGTTGTGCCTCCGGTCCGTGTCAGTCCGTGCTTGTCGGTGTTCCGGTTGGTGTCTGTCAAGCCCAGCTGGCCTCAGACTGAAGCGCAGCGGCCACCGGCGCGCCTGCGAGGAGCACAAACGCAATTGAGTCTGGCGTCCCCGGAATGGGGGTTCCTACGCCACGCCGCGGATGAACTCGACGTTCAGGTCGTTAGCCACCTTTCTGAGCCCTGCAATGGTTGCGGTGGGCACCGGGATGCCGGCCTCGAACCGCTCTGCATAGCAGAGTTCTTCCCGTTCGCCCGGCATCAGGATTTCCTCGAAGCCCTCGGCCTTCGGAAGCTCCTTCAACTCGTCAATCAGTCGGTCAACCTGGGCCTTGTACTCCTCCACATCGGTGAACCGGCTCACGTCAATGGCGGCTACCACGGTGTTCTGATTGTGCCTCGCCATTCGGCCGACATGGCCCGTCGTCTTCACTTCGCCCACCTCACCCGAAAGGACGGGCAGCAGCAGCGGGTTGGAGACCATGATGCTCGCCATGCACTCGAACAGCAGCGACATTCCGGAACCCTTTGGTCCCCCGACGGGCAGCAGGGTTGCGAGCGCCCGGGGGTCGATGGCCGGGTTGCCGTTCTCGTCGAGGCCCCACCCCACCGGTATAGATTCACCGCGCTCACGGGCCATAAGCACCTTGCCCAGGGCGACGAGGCTTGTGGCCATGTCGAGGATAAGGTGAGGATGGCGCCCTGCAGGCGCAGATATGCCCACAGGGTTGTTGCTTACACCCGCTGCGCGGGCGCCGAACGGCGCCGTGTTGGGTCGGCCGCATACGAAGATGAGTCCCGCCATGTCATGGTTCGCGATTCTCTCGACGTACTGGCCCATCGTTCCCTGGTGCGTATGGTTGCGTATCAATATCCAACCGACACCGACTCCTCTGGCCTTCTCGACCGCGAGGTCTGCCGCCTGGTTCGTCACGACCGGCCCGAAGGCACGGTCCGCCTCGATGAGTGCGATTGCCGGAGTCTCGATTGTGATCTGGATGTCGGGCGTCGGATTTATGATGCCGTTTTGTACGTTCTCGACGTACCACGGTATGCGCACCACGCCGTGCGAATCGACGCCCCGGAGGTTCGCCCACGCTAGTGCGTCTGCCTCCGTGACTGCGTCCTGCTCGGGCATCCCTACGCGGACGAAGACGCGTTTCGCGAAGTCATGAAGGTCTTGCCATGGCAGTACCAGCGCCTGGTTTGTCACTATCGTGTTCCTCCCCGTGTCTTGCTGTTGAGCCGCTTCCGACCAGCCGTAACATGTCGGGCGGTTCATCCCACCTTGTGGCCGATGATTGTACTCGAGAAAGCTCTCTGCGCGCATCCGGAGAGCGGGGTAGAGAAGAAGCAGAGAGAGCGCGGCGTCGGCCTCAAGCTGTGCGGAGAGAGCGGCGTGATACGGACCCGCGCCGACTGACACGGACGAAGGGCTTGTCGTTGGTCCGGCTCCGGTCGGTGTTGGTCCGTGTCTGTCCGTGTTCTGGTGGTTCGTCGGTGTTCTGTTCTGGTGGCTCGTTTGTGTCCCACCATGTCCGTCGTTCCGTAGCCGCTATGGCCCACCTGGGCCGCCGCTAGGACAATTGAGTATTGTGAGTCCGAAATCACTCTTTCGGAACATGAGATGCGTAGAATGAGTCCGGCTGGATTCCCGGGACCGGTACAATGGAGTGAGGCGGGTACGGTTCCCGGTACTCGAATGAAAGGAGAGTCCGTCATGTTCGTCGTCTCTGAACGCTGGAAGAAAGCCTACCCCGATGCGATGGTCGCCATGCTCGTGGTGAGAGGGGTGTCGAACGTGAGGGAGCATCCCGCGCTCGAGCAGCGCAAGAGAGCGCTTGAGGCGGAGCTGCGCTCCAGATTTGCCAACCCTGAAGACATCAAGTCGGACGGGGTCATGCGGGCGTACACGGCCTACTACAGGCGTTTCGAGAAGACCTACCATATCGCGGGGCAGTTGAAGACGGCGGTCGTGAAACAGAGGCCGCTGCCGACGGTATCCGGACTGGTGGACGTCATGTTCATGGCGGAGATGAAGAACCTGCTGCTCACGGCGGGCCACGACCTCGCGACGGTGGTTCCACCGGTCACCCTTGATGCCGCCACCGGTGAGGAGAGCTACACGAAGCTCAACCAGGAGCCGCAGGTAGCCAGGGCGGGCGACATGATGACGGTCGATGGCGCTGGCATCCTGTCAAGCGTCATCCACGGCCCGGACTACCGCAGCAGGATATCTCCTCAGACCCGGGACGCCCTGTACGTGACCTACGCACCCGACGGCATCACGAGGGAGCAACTCCTGGACCACGTCCGTGACATGTGGGAGAGTATCCTGCTGTTCTCACCGTTGGCGAAGGTTCAGAAGGTGAGGCTGTTGTCTGCGCACGGCATTGAAGAGGTGGAGGGATAGTCTCGTGCCTGCCCGCCGGGGCCGACCTGCAACAGAGCTCTGTCCGCAGGTGGGGGATGGCGGCGGGCTTGCAGAGTCTGGGCACCACAGTCCCATTCTGGGTCCAGGGTTGCCTGCCCGGTCTCACCGCAGGGAAATGAGTATGGTGTCCCCGGAATTCCGAGTCTCTGCTTGACAACAATAACCTCTGGAGTTATAGTTATTTGTGTGCGTGTTGTTCTACTACGTTCGGCCGAACGGGCGATGTGAGTGCAAGGAGTGGAGAGACCAGCAAGATGGAAGCATAGCTCCTTCTATCGATGCCCGCATTGAGCAGCTGAGACGCTATGGGCTAAAGGTGCTCAACACGGAAATGATGTGCCGGGTGAAGGCCAAGAAGCCCAGTGAACGTATTCCTGGACTCTATGAGCTCAGGCATAGGGGCAAGAAATGGAGGATAGTGATCATTCACTCTGGGAGTCTGGATGCGTTTGTGCTTCTCTGCGGCTGGCGGAAGTCGCAGAGAGTACAGCCAGAAGACGTTGAGCATGCGCGAATGCTGGCGCGTGAGTACTTGAGTTCAACCGCAGAATCCGAAGGGAGATTGATATGTCTCTAGAAAGAGTCGAGGGTCCCGAAGAGCGGCTGAAGGACCTGGAATATGCGAAGGAGTTCGGCGCGGAGGTGGCCAAGGCAAGTCTCGCGGTCTGCTTGGCAACAGCCCGACTGGAGGCGCACCTGACCCAGCGGGAATTGGCCGAGAAGATTGGCAAGTCCCAGCCGTACGTGTCGAAGCTCGAAAGTGGAGAGGCGAATCCAACCCTCGCCAGCATTGGCCGCATGCTCGCCTGCTTGGGCAGGAAACTGGCGTGTGATTCCGAACCCATACTGGAGCACGGAGCCGTCAGGGAAGGCGGATGGTGGGTTCTGCGAACGCCGGCACATGACACTGATGAACTTGCGGGGTTGTTTGAACGATGGCAATTCAATGCTCAGAGTCTTGCGAACTACTGTCCGACAGGCCCGTATGGTGCTTTGCCCAGTGATGCCGACACGGCGTTCTCAAGTACCGACATGGCTTTGCGGAATGCGCGAGATGTGCGGAGTGCAAGCCAAGGAGGAGTGACGGTATGACGTTGTCACCTTCAATGAAGCGATTGCTGATCAAGGATATGGAGTTCGCTACCAAACGCATGGAGGGTTCCAATACTGCTGCTGAGAAGCTGTTCTATTTCAGCGCGCTATACGCGACGGTGGGACGGGTAATGAATTTCGAATATGAACCTGAACTCGGATTCATTCATCAGACACTTCAGTTGGCCTACAACCAGATCAACGCCCGTGTAGGTGCGGTGATATCGAGACAGGAAGCAGCCGTCGGTGTGCCCGAGGATCTGTTTGAGCGACTCGCGGAAGGCGTGGGTCAACTGACTGCACTACTGAAACAGGGAGAGCCGACGTACCCAGCCCTAGAGTACATCTCCCACCTCGCCTTCAGCACAACAGGTAACGGATACTACCTGTACCTGAAGGGATCGCTGGTGCTGTAGGTATTACTAGGAGTGTGTCCGAGTAATCCCTGAGTCAAAGCTAGAGCAACCTAAGAATCGGGGGCATTTAGCTTCAGGCAAAACATTACTCCGACAGGCTCCTAGGTTCGTTTCCCTTGCGAGAGCGGTCGACTCCCAGTAGCCACCATGGAAGAAGCGCAGCAGGACCTGCTTGAGGACGTCTGGCGCAGGGCGCAGCCGTCGTTGGCGACGCTCCTGCCTCCCTTGAACCGTGAGGAGTGGTTTCTTCTCAAAGCTACAGTCAAGCGAACTTCGAATAGGCTTCATCGGCCGTGTGTTCCAGTGCTTTCGTCCTAGCGCGTGGCTACCACGCGGCAGCTCGCAACGACTTGGCTGCCGCGTGGAGAAGAAGGGGGAAATGGGAATGGGAAGTTTCGACAAGATGCGGTTTCACAGAAGTATCGTATCCGCTGCGATGCGTGAGGCTAGCCGGCGAGGACTGACTGTTTGTAGGCCGGTCTTTGGGAGACAGCACGCCGATTTCATGGCATTGGTTGTGGGCGCAACATGTGGTTGTCGGACTCGTTCAGTCCACAATATACGGTATGATCGCAATAATCGCACACGACGGAAGGAGTCTTGGGTTGGCAATTGCGGCGAAGTGGTGCGGCGATGGGGCTTCACCGTCTGTCAGACGGTAGTACGGCAGGACGGGACACGGAGACACTTGACAGAGCAGACGGTAACTGAAAACACAATACGGAACGCGGCGAAGGACTACGATGTCGAAGACATCCTCGGCATGTGCAATCGGATTGCAGTCGATGTGCACAGAAGCAGCGATGGTTTCGTTCAGATCCCTTGGCCCAAGAGTGGAGGACTGTCTGGGCATCACAGGGTCATGACCATCACACTGTATGCCATCGCGCTGCTCGCCAAGATCGTGGCATGTAACCATCGCTATGCCGGATGTGTTCGGCCGCGGAAGCTGGATGTACTGAGGCTCGTGAATAACTGCACCACCATCGATCCCCCTCCAAGTGCAGAACCTAGGGGCAAGGAGTGGGTAGTACAGACGATGGTTCGCCTCACCAGTCAGCAGTTCTCATTTCAGGACGACCTGCACTATATGCTTCCTAGACACCTCCTGCTGTTTTCGACCAATGATGTCTCAGACCCGAAGTTGGACCTCGAGACGCTGGCAAAGGAGACGTGGGGGGTTGTCCCTTAGTGACTATGTCACCATAGGCATTGCCTTTTTCGCGGCCGCGCTAGATCGCCCCGTGTTCGATGTAGAGTACTTTCGAAACAGCTCGATTGATTCGATTCGCCGGTGTTGTTCGTCGGAGAGCATAAGCGTCTTCTTGGCCCGTGCTGGAGCCACATTGGACCAGTTCCGTGCCATTTGTCTCCAAGAACAGAGAGAGCATCCAGGTCTAGGAGCCTGTCGGAATAACCACACTGATGGTGAGGCTACACAGAGTAGGGCAGGGTTGGTGCACCACTTCACGAAGGCCGAGGGTACGCATTCAGTTCTCCTGCGCCCCGTGGCCGATCTGCTCCCTTCGTACCGA
>JAUVZB010000103.1 GCA_030602785.1 Dehalococcoidia bacterium | reverse complement strand
GGGACTGGCGCCGGGGAGAGGGGATCGTAATCTACGCGACAGGCTCTTACGCCTAAGGGGCACGTCTGATTCCCCTCTCCCGCGACATCGCTGGGACACTGTACATCAAGATACAAGGGGCAGGCTCCCATGCCTGCCCGCCAGGGGGGTGGTGGTGTCCCCCGGAATTCCACGAAATGGGTGTGGTGTCCCCGGAATTCCCACACGTGCCTTTGCCCTCCTTGCTTGCTCGCAAGAGAGAATCACGTTCGTGTATTCTGATGACGCGGTGATTATGATAGGCTCACCCGACCGCCAAGATGAGGAGGCTACCTGGCCGAAAGAGGAAGGAATGGAAGAAGGGAAGAGAAAGCTGGAGCTGTTGCCCGATGCCTACGCCGTGTGTCGGCTGGACAAGAACGCTCCGGTACCCGATTGGGCGACCCAGGGTCTGTTTTCCTCCGTCACCCGCACCCCAGGAGAACTTTCGGTGGTCTGCCGGGATGCCCGGGTTGCCGCGGGAGTGAAGAAGGAGAGCGGATGGAAGGTTCTGATGATCGAAGGCCCGCTGGACTTCTCTCTGACCGGGATTCTGGCGTCCCTGACCGGTCCCCTCGCTCGGGAAGGAATCAGCGTCTTTGCCCTGTCTACCTATGACACGGACTATCTTGTGGTGAAGGAAGAGCAGCTGGAAAAGGCGATTCAGGTATTGGGGGCAGAGGGGTACGATATAGAGGAAGGCTGCAGGGAGCAGGGGGAATAGAAGGGTGCAGGGGTTGTGAGGAAGGAATGAATACGCGCCCGTGAGCTGCCCGTTCTTACTGAATCAATCTGGAGTTGAACATGAACGTTGCTGAAAGAACCGAGTTGTTTCAGGAATCTGTCATCCGCAAGATGACCCGGGTATGCCAGCAATACCAGGGCATCAACCTGGCCCAGGGCTTTCCGGAGAAGGACCCGCCGGACGAGGTGGTCAAAGGAGGCCGTGCGGGCCATCCAGCAGGGGAATAACCAGTATTCCATCACCTGGGGACTGCCGGCGCTCCGCGAGGCGGTGGCGGGGAAATTCTCCCGTTTCGCCGGCCTGAGTGCCGACCCGGAGACAGAAATTACTATCACTTGCGGCTGCAGCGAAGCCATCGTGGCTACCCTGATGGGCCTGGTGAATCCCGGCGAAAGGGTGATCGTCTTCGAGCCTTTCTACGAGAACTACCTGCCCGGATTGGTCCTCTGCGGGGGAATCCCCGAGTTCGTCCGATTGCGCGACCCGAACTGGTCTCTGGACCCGGATGAGCTGAAGAAGGCCTTTTCGAAACGGCCCAAGGCGCTCATCCTGAGTACGCCATGCAACCCCTCCGGGAAGGTCTTTTCCCGGGAGGAGATGCAGATGATTGCCGGACTCTGCAGGGAGCACGGGACCATCGTGATTACCGACGATATCTACGAGCACATCCTCTACGACGGGCTGCAGCACATCCACATGGCCGGCCTGCCGGGGATGTGGGAGCAGACCGTCACCATCAGCGGCATCTCCAAGACTTACAGCGCCACCGGGTGGCGGGTGGTTTATGTCATCGCCCACCACCGCCTCATGTCGGCCATCCGCAAGTGCCACGACTACATGGTCGTCTGTGCCCCCACCCCCTTCCAGATGGGGGCGGTGGTGGCCATGGGGCTTCCCGGCTCCTACTACCTGGAGCTACAGGAATTCTACCGGGAGCGCCGGGATTTTCTGCTCAAGGTCTTTGAGGACCTGTCCATTCCGGTCTTCCGGCCTGCGGGAGCCTACTACATGATGATTCGAATCGATGAACTGGGCCGCGGGGATGACCAGGCTTTCGCCCAGGCCCTGGTGGAAAAGGCCGGCCTGGCTGTGGTGCCGGGGTCGAGCTTCTATCATCGCCCCCAGGACGGCCGGGACAAAGTCCGCTTCTGCTTTGCCAAGAAGTGGGAGACCCTGAATCAGGTCCAGGAACGAATGGAGAGGTTCTTGAGAGGATAGCCCTTGCACTTTGGGACGCCACACCACCGACGGCCGCCCGCGTCAGTTGCTCGCATTCTCGCCGGCTGCCGTTCATTTATACAGGCTGGCTCCCATGTCCGCCCGCTGGTGGTGGCAGGGTGAGGCTCGTGATGCGCCAACCACCCCTTGCGTGGTGTGGTGTCCGCGGTACTCCGCGAGGGTCTTGACCACACCGTGATGACGCCCGTACTCTAAGAACCAATGGTCAAGGAGGCCGGACAATGAAAGCATTCTTCCACCCTTCTCAGGACCTGCACATCCCGAAGACCTTTTTCTCCCGGGGCAAGATGCGTCAGCCCCAGGAAATGCCGGAGCGTACAGAGAAAATCCTGGAAGGCCTGAAGGTGATGGGTGTGCCGGTACTACAACCCTCCGACCAGGGTGCCGCTCCGATTGCCCGGGTCCATGATCTGGGCTACCTGCGCTTCCTGGAATCCGCCCACCGGCGCTGGATCGAAATGGAGGACTGGGGCGATGAGGTGATGTCCAACATCTTTGTCCGCTCCCCCAACCCCATGCGCGGCATCCTCGCCGAGGCCGGCCGCTACCTGGCCGACGGCAGTTGCCCGATTGGCGCCCACACCTGGGAAGCCGCCTACTGGTCGGCTCAGACCGCCCTCGGCGCCGCCGATGCCCTGATGGCCGGTGAGCGCACCGCCTACGCAGTGTGCCGTCCACCCGGCCACCACACCCGCCGCGATGCCGCCGGCGGCTTCTGTTACCTGAACAACGCCGCTATCGCCACCCAGCACATGACAGCGCGGTTCCCGCGCATCGCCATCCTGGATACCGACATGCACCACGGCCAGGGTATCCAGGAGATCTTCTACAATCGCAGTGACGTGCTCTACATCTCCATCCATGGCGATCCCACCAACTTCTACCCGGGGGTCACCGGTTTTGAGGATGAAAGGGGCGAAGGGGAAGGCTATGGCTACAACATCAACATGCCCATGCCTCACGGCTCGACCGAGGAGCACTTCTTCGACAAGCTGGAGGAAGCGATGGCGGCAATCCGGCTGTTCCAGCCAGACGCCCTGGTGCTGCCCCTGGGCTTCGATATCTATCACAACGACATCCAGGCCAAGGTCGCGGTGACCACAGAAGGCTTCTGCCGTCTGGGCAACCGCATCAGCCGGGCCGGCCTGCCCATGCTGGCGGTGCAGGAAGGCGGCTACGACCTGGCCGCGCTGAGCATCAATGTCCAGCAGTACTTCAAGGGCCTGACTACCTGAGCCGGGGCAAACAGGCCTCAAAGAGGCGCGCTGGTCCGGGGGCCGGGACGTATCCGAACGTAGGGGCAGGCTCCCATGCCTGCCCGCATGGTGGGGTGGTGGTGTTGACGTATCTGTAGGGGAGGGACATGTCCCTCCCGTAGTCTCGGACGCTGTGACTTTGGCTTGTTGTGCCAACGCCGGCGTCCGGTTCTCCCGCAGGTCGCAGGTCCTCATGCCTGCCCGGGAAGAGGAGGGTGGCGTGATTCCCCTGTAGGGGCGGGTTTCAAACCCGCCCGCAAATGGGGTGGTGACGGGTTTCTTGTAGATACCGTCTTGCATGTCAAGCTGCTATAGCTATGGCAGGGTCGAATGGGCTTCCGTTCTTGAGCACTCCGAAGATGATGTGAACGAGTTTGCGCATAGCCGCGCCCACGATGACCATGTTGCATTTGCCATAG
>JAUVZB010000080.1 GCA_030602785.1 Dehalococcoidia bacterium | reverse complement strand
AGGGAGTAGCGGTCTCTTCCAGGTCACCGACTATCTTGAAGCCCAGGCGATCCGATGGCTTTCTCATTGTCACCTCCTGGGTGACAACTTACCACGTGTGGTTCATAGCTGCACATGCTCTCCAATCCACGGATTACGGTGAATGCGAACCGGTGAATGCGAACTATTGACAAAAGGCGTATATAGTTGTACGTCTTCTCATAAGCGCTTTGTGAAGGCGAGACTGAGAAAGGGGCATGGAAGTAGATTTTGCTATTAACGATTTAGTAGAAGTGAAAGCTGCTGGTGTGCGTCTTGGGCATAGAGAACTGAGCGCCCCTGATTTCGTGATGTCGTGCGGTGAGGCAGTCAACGTAGCCGTATGTCAGGTGCATATCGCGCAAGGTGAGAGTCGCGAACGAAGCTGATACGTATTGAGGGAGGAAACATGCAGAACCAGTTCGACATCGTAATCCGCGGAGGAAGAATCCTGGACGGCACAGGAAGCCCATGGGTCAAAGGCGATTTGGGGATACGAGACGGCAGGATCGAGAGAATAGGCAGTCTTTCAGCCGGTGCCGGGAAGACCATAGACGCCAAGGGGATGACGGTCGCGCCGGGGTTCCTCGACATTCACACTCACAATGATCTGACGGCCCTGCCATTCCCGGACTCCGAAAGCTACATCATGCAGGGAGTAACCACCGCTGTTGTCGGCAACTGCGGCCTCTCGATGGCGCCTGTGCATGCCGAGAAGGTCGACCTGCTGAAGCGCTACCTCTCACCGTTTCTCAGGTCGGACTACGAGTACGGCTGGGACTGGAGGACAATCGCTGACTACTACAGAGCAGTCGAGGCGCAAGGGACCACCCAGAACTTGGTTCCCCTTGTGGGCCAGGGAACGATTCGTCTGGCTGTCAAGGGCTTCGACACCACCGAAGCGACCAAAGAGGACATGAAGGCGATGAAGGGGCTTCTCGTAGAGAGTCTGGAACAAGGCTGCTTCGGGCTTTCCACAGGGCTGATCTACCCGCCTGGCATGTACAGCACTACGGAAGAGCTCGTAGAGTTGGCGAGCGTGTTGTCCAAGTATGGAGCGCTATACGCCACTCACATGAGGAACGAAGGCGACAAGCTGATGGATGCACTGGAAGAGGCGATACGAATCGGAGAGGAGAACTCCGTGCCGGTTGAGGTGTCGCATCACAAGGCGGGAGGAAGGCTCAACTGGGGCAAGGTGAATGGCACGCTTCGAGCGATGGAGCGAGCGCGTGCACGCGGCGTCGAAATTGACTGCGACGTCTATCCGTACACCGCGGGTAGTACGACAGTGACGGCAATGTTACCGGGTTGGGCGCTGGAAGGCGGCGTGGACAAGATGCTGGGACGACTTCAAGATGCTGACACCCGGGAGAGAATCAGGAATGAGATCTCGCAAGGCACCATGACCGGGGAGAATTGGATCAAGTCAGCGGGATGGGATGGCATCGTGATAGGCGAGTGCCCAACACATCACGAGTACGAAGGGAAGACCCTTGAGCAGGTTCTGAGAGAGAAGGGCAGATTTGACGAGCCCTACGGGGCGCTTTTCGACTGGCTGGTGGAGGTGAACGGTGGGGCTACGATGATCCTCTTCGTGATGGACGATGAGGATGTGAAGACAGTGATCGCGAGTCCTCTCTCGTCAGTCATTTCGGATGCTTGGACAACCGCGCCCAGGGCGGGTGGCAAGCCGCATCCTCGGGCATATGGCACGTTCCCGCGAGTCCTTTCCAAGTACGTCCGCGATGAAAAGGTATTGTCCCTTCCCGAGGCGGTCAGGAAGATGACGGGTAAGCCGGCCGCAAAGTTCAGGCTGAAGGATAGAGGCCTGCTGAAAGAGGGATACTGGGCTGACGTCGTAGTATTTGACCCAGAGACTATCAGGGACAAGGCAACGTACTCTGACCCCCATCAGTATCCCGAAGGTATCGGCTACGTGCTCACAAACGGAGAGATAGCAGTAGAGGGCGGGAAGATGACTGGCGTGAGGTCGGGCAAGGTTCTGAGGAGGTGCTGAGTATAGTGGAAGAGAGATGAATCGGGCTACATCAGACTGAAAGGAGGGCAATGCATGAAGGTTCTCGATGAGTACGGAATCAAACAAGACCCCAGGCTGAAGACCGCGACCAAGGAGATGCTGATTACGTTCGGTCTCTGCATAACCTACAGCATCACCACCCTGGCTGTGGCCTGGAATGTTGGGATGTCAACTCCACCGGAGCAATACTCCTACATTCTCGGCTTTCCCACATGGTTCTTCCTGGCGATCATAGTGTCGCCCTTGGCGTTCTTCTGCGTAGTGATCTTTCTGGTTCTTCGGGTCTTCAAGGACATGGATCTGGATCCTTGGCTGCCGAAGAACGAAGCGGAAGGAGAGAGCAAATGATCGACATAACGTATCCTGAGGCTCTCGCTAGCTTCTTGGTCTTCCTGGCGATTCTAGCGGGTGTCACTATCTACTCGGCGAGAGCGATGGCGGCGGTAAAGGTACGCGAATTTGTGGATGAGTTCTACACCGCTGGCAGAGGGTTGGGAGCGCTGATCATTGCGTTTATGATTGCTGCCGGCTTGTGCAGCGCGGGTACGTTTCTGGGTGGCCCGGGACTCATATGGCAGCTGGGCGCGGCCTTTGCCTTGATTGGCGTCGCACAAGTATTCATGAACTTCTACGTGCTGGGAGAATTCGGCAAGAAGGTTGGCATTATTGCAAGGCGCATAAACGCACAATCGTTCGTCGACATCTTCATGTGGAGGTACGAGAAGAACAAACTCGTCGTGCTTGGCACGGTGCTCGCCATAGTCCTCTTCGTCGGGGCGTATGCGTCCGCCCAGTTCGTTGGCGGTGCCAGAATACTTGAGGCAATGACCGGTTTTCCTTACTTATGGGGGTTGTTGTTGTACGGTGGGATTGTGATCCTGTACACGACCTTCGGAGGACTGCGCGGGACGGCACTGGCAGTCCTGGTGCAGGGCATCGTAATGACGCTCGCGACCTTCATCTTGATCATCGCTGCAGTGGCCTACACTGGCGGGGTCCAGAACATCTTCGACACGATAGTGGCGAGGACGCCTGCCTTCATCACGCCCGCAGGAAGCGCGAACTTGGGCCTGCCCTACATAGCTTCTCTCTGGGTTACGTTTGGCCTGGTCATCGCGGTGCTGCCCCACGGCTTCATGAGTGTGCTGGTGTACAAGAGCACCAAGGCATTGCACAGGGCCATTCTCCTCGGTGGAGGTCTTGTTATTCTCTGGACCGTGGGCCTTACAATCATGGTGGGCATGGCCGGAAGGGCTGCACAGCCAGACCTGCTGGTGCCGGATCACAATCTCCCCTATCTTGCGTTTGCTTCGATGCATCCTGCTTTGGCAGGTGTGGTTCTGGCCGGGGTGACAGGCGCCATTCAGTCGACCGTCGGTGTGATGCTGCTTGTCATTAGTTCATCGTTGGTGAAGAACGTCTACAGTGCATACCTCAAGCCACACTCTTCACCAGAGCACATGAGGACGGTGACGAGAGTAGTAACGGCTGTCGTTGGAGTAGCCGTATTTGCCACTGCGCTGGCAGCACCACCCGCACTTGAGCTCATCATCATCTTCGCGATTGGTGGGATTGCATCCGCCTTCTTCGCACCACTCATGGGTCTGTACTGGCCACGAGGCACGCAATGGGGGGCTGTTGCGGCGATATTCGGCGGTATGATCTACTATATCCTGGGCAAGCGAGTTGTTCCGAGTATCGCTTTGGGTATGGATCCCATCGCGATGTCGGTTCTTACGTCGATCGTGTTGATGGTCGTCGTCAGCCTGCTGACCAAGAAGCCCTCGAAGGAGACCGTGCAGATCTTCTGGGGGGACACGCAGCCCTGATCCTTGGGAGGCGTCACCTTCTGTGCAGGAGTCCCTTTTTGCGGCGGGGACTCCTGCAGTCCGCTGGACAATTCCGGCCTTCTGCCGTGCACCAGGGTCCTTGACCTACACTTCACCACGGTCTTCAACACGCCCGTGGCAGGACGACTTGTATCATCGTCGGGGCCTGGCGTCAACTGCTCTTCCTGTGCGGTGCGCGATTGTGGGGACACCGCACTCGTCCCCTGCACTCCAAAACTAACGCCGCTTCATTCCCGGGAAAGCCGCTCACTGCTTGCCGATGCTGAACGCGAAGGAACTCAACATGGTGTCCCCTGAATTCCCAAAAACCAGTACCAGTGTGGAATGGAGTCCTCGATAGCCTGAAGGTGTTGGCTAGTCAATCATTTCCACCTGGGTGCAGCCGGGGCCTCCCCGACGTGCTTCGGCCGTCGAACAACGTGCAACCAGGGCGTGCCTTGTGAGGTAGTGCCTGACTGCTTTGCGCAGCGTGCCCGTCCCCTTGCCGTGAATCACCCATACACGGTTCACCCGCTTCTTGTAGGCCTTGTGCAGGAACGCATCAACGAGGGGGATGGCCTCGTCAACCGTCAATCCGTGGAGATCAATTTCATCGGAAGATGCTTTCATACAGCCGCCGTCAGTTCCAGTATTATGGCCTTGTCCCGTCGTTGATGCCAGCACCAAGTGGAGTCCTGTGGTTGTCGGCGCGTACCCCCGCGGTGTCAGAGCGCCAAGTAGAGTTATGGGGACACCATACTTATCTCCGGTGTCCCAAAGCTAAAGTTGTTCAAGCGACGGCGACCAGAGCTCGCTGAACGTCATTTCTGAACGTGATGGGCAATTAAGTATGGTGTCCCCGGAATTCCGGAATTCAATTCCAATGGGTGTCCCCGGAATTCCCCTGACGTTCTCCCGTAGGGGCAGGCTCCCATGCCTGCCCGTGGAGTTGCGGCGTGTCTGCTCGCACACGCTCACACACGAAATGAGTATGGTGTCCCCGGAATTCCAGCGGCGCGCTACTCCCTCGCTGCCGTCCATCTTGCGGGCAGAGCAGTTGACCCCGGAGGACAGCTGCCTTAGAATGCGGCCGAAGGGTGGGAAGACCCGGGAGGTTACTTGTATGACAGCGGATTCGGAAGCACTGAAAACTCACCGCGACGAGATTCTTGCCGCGGCGGCGCGTCATGGCGCACGTAGGATCAGCGTATTTGGTTCGGTGGCAAGAGGGACTTCCACCGAGGCAAGCGACGTGGACTTCCTGGTGGAGATGGAAAAGGGCGCAACGCTGTTCGACCGCGCCGCGCTCACGCTCGAACTTCGGAGCATACTGGGTCGGGACGTCGACGTGGTAAACCGGAAGGCACTGAAGCCTCGCGTCCGTGCCCAGATCGTTCGGGAGGCGGTTGCCCTTTGAAGAGACCGCGCGAGCGTATCCTCGACATGCTGGATGCCATTGAGAGCATCCAGAGGTACGGCAATCGCGGGCGAGATGCGTTCGACACCGACGAACTCGTAAGGACGTGGATGGTTCACCACATCCAGATTCTGTGCGAGGCTGCCGCTGCGCTGGGGCGCGATTTCCATGACGCCCATCCGGGAGTCCCGTGGGCAGAAATGGTTGCCATGCGGAATGTGCTGGTACATGACTATGGAGGCGTCGATCCTGACGAGGTGTGGAAGACAGTCGAGCGCGATCTGCCTCCCCTGAAGCAGCAGTTGCTACGCCTCTCCGTCGAACTCGACGCAACCCGGTAGTACTCAGGCTGTCAGCTGCGCCCACCCTGCTGGTTACGGGGACACCACACTTATCTCCGGTGTCCCAAAGCTAAAGTTGTTCAAGCGACGGCGACGACGGCTCGCCGAATACCATTTCTGAACGTGACGGGCAATTAAGTATGGTGTCCCCGGAACTAAGCGAGGCTCAGGAGCCAGTTGCGAGAGTTATGGAGTTATGGGGACACCACACTTATCTCCGGTGTCCCAAAGCTAAAGTTGTTCAAGCGACGGCGACCAGAGCTCGCCGAACGTCATTTCTGAACGTGATGGGCAATTAAGTATGGTGTCCCCGGAATTCTGACGGGCAATTAAGTATGGTGTCCCCGGAATTCCCCTGCCGTTCTCCCGTAGGGGCAGGCTCCCATGCCTGCCCGTGGAGTTGCGGCGTCCCCGCATTTCCGTTGTCTCGCGTTTGAATGTGGTTTGGGGCAACACGCGACGCCGTTCGCCGTGCTCTTGTAGATACCGTCTTGCATGTCAAGCTGCTATAGCTATGGCAGGGTCGAATGGGCTTCCGTTCTTGAGCACTCCGAAGATGATGTGAACGAGTTTGCGCATAGCCGCGCCCACGATGACCATGTTGCATTTGCCATAG
>JAUVZB010000010.1 GCA_030602785.1 Dehalococcoidia bacterium | reverse complement strand
AGGGAGTAGCGGTCTCTTCCAGGTCACCGACTATCTTGAAGCCCAGGCGATCCGATGGCTTTCTCATTGTCACCTCCTGGGTGACAACTTACCACGTGTGGTTCATAGCTGCACATGCTCTCCAATCCACGGATTACGGGGCAATGGGTGCTGTTGACAACCTAGATAGAATCGAGGCCACTGAATTCGTCAAGGCAGTGTACTCGCATGTCGGTTCGCCTCCGCCCGATGACACCGATGTTGTCAAAGCGATTGACCAAGCCCTCTCCGAATTCCGAGGAAGACTCGACACGGGCTCCTACTATCCGAAGAGAAAATACCAAGCCCATCCCGTGTGTACGGCCAGCGGTTGCGGAAACATCATGAGTCTGACGAGGAATGGTGCGGCGCTGCAATACGTGTGCAAGACGCCCAGGTGCGGAAAGAGATTGGAAGCCAAGATAGAGCGGGATTGAGCGTCAGGAATCCCGGAGGCACCACACTTGTCCTCTTACACGCACGAGCGTCCGGGCCAGTTTCAGTGCCTTCCAGCTAATCCCCCTCCCGCTTGCGGTACTGCAGGGCTTCGGCGATGTGGGCGTGTCGATGAGATCGGCGCCATCAAGGTCGGCGATGGTGCGGCCCACGCAGGAGCCCTCGGGCCGTCCGCTTGGTGCCCTGCCTTCGTGGAGACGCTGGAGGACAAACCCGACAGGCCGTTGTGGCGAAGACGGTAGGCGCCTGGACTCACGACGTGAGATAAGTGCTGTGTCTCCCGAGTTTCCGCAGGTGCCGCACTACACGTCTTGAACCGTGAGTGTATTGACAGCTGCCCGAGGCTGGCGTACAAGTAGGATGGGTGCGAGGGCTGGCGGATTATCTGCGGACTGTTCATTCGTCCGCCACCACGACCCACCGAGGGTGAAACAAACGGGGGTGGATTGTGAAAGTCGCCTTGGTGCTAATCGCAGTGCTACTTGCGGTCGGCTGCGTGTATACCACGCAGAAGTGGAGCGATGCTGAAGCCAGGATTTCGACTGCCGAGAGTAGGGCCAGCATTCACCAGGGTGCTTACGAGGCCCAGCTGAGTGAGATTGCCGAGCTCACCCGATCATTCGTGGTTACTGACTCCCAACTGAGCGGTTGCGAGGAAGCCTACAGCGAGTTGGCGGCGCAGTACGCTGAACAGGTCAAAGCCTCGCAGGAAGCGCGCTTCGAGTTCTACTACAGCCCAGCCGTTGTCCACAGGGTCGGCCTGGACGAGTTGAAGGGATACTTGGAACTGTTCGACTGGATACCGCAGTTCTACTCTGAAGGCTATTTCGACTGCAGCGAAATCGCGGCGTACATGGAGTGGGCACTTGAGAACGCCGGCTTCCACACGGTCTTGCTATGTGGCGATTCCCCAACGGGAGGCGGCAGACATGCGTGGCTCTTGGTCGAGGCTGGTGAAAACCGCTACATGCCTGTTGAGGCCACGATCCCCAAGGTCGTGCTGTGGGACGACAAGCACTTCGACGACTACTTTGCCCGCGACTATTCCTACGATGACATCACCCAGGCAATCACGGCTGGCCGGACCGAGTTCGATTGGTGGGTCAACTGGGAGAGTTGGACACAATAGGCAGATGCTGCTGGATTCCGAGGACACCATATGTACCTCTTCGCAGAGTCTGAGCCTCTGAGGAACCCTTGCGAAGGGTTACTACTGCCCTTCGCGTTTGCGGTACTGGAGGGCCATGGTAGGGCGGGGGGTGTCAATGGTGTCGGCTCCTTCCAGGTCGGGGATGGTCCGGCCCGATGAGGTCGCCGCCTGTAGCGCAGTCTTCGTCCATCGTTGTGCCGGCTACGGCCACCATGAGGGGTTGACGGGTCATGGCTCACTTCGGGTACAATCAGCTCTGCCGGAAACGGCACTGTCACGGCGCCACCATCACTTCATCGGGCCACAGATTGTTTGTGTAGCTCCAGAGTTGTGACAGGGAGGGATAGTATGTTTCATGAGAAGACGCTGAAGCAGGTGCACGATGGGATGGTGGAGTGGTGGGACAAGGTCAAGGGGGCCGTCGCCGGCGCTCAGGAAACGAAGCGTTTCTCCACTGTTTCCGACCTTGAAATCAAGCCCATATACACCCCTGATGACGTCAAAGACCTGGACTACGAGGAGAAGATTGGCTATCCCGGCTGTTATCCCTTCACCCGCGGCTGCCAGCCGGATATGTACCGGGGCCGGGTGTGGACCTTTCGGATGTTCTCCGGCTTTGCCAGTGCCGAGGACACTAACCGCCGGTATCATCACCTGTTGAAGCATGGCGAGACCGGCCTGAGCATTGCCTACGACTATCCCTCACTGATGGGGTACGACAGCGATTCACCCCGCTCCCGTGCCGAGATTGGCAAGTGCGGTGTGGCTATTGACTCCCTGGCCGACTTCGAAGTCCTTATGGACGGAATCCCCCTTAGTGACGTGACCGTGTCCCATACCATCAATCCCCCGGCCACCATTCTCTGGGCGATGAACCTGGCGGTGGCCGAAAAGCAGGGCGTGAGCTGGGACAGGCTGGGCGGCACCCTCCAGAACGACATGCTCAAGGAGTTCATCGCACAGAAGACCTTCATGTGTCCGCCGGAGCCATCGGTCAGACTTGTCCGTGACATCATTGAGTTTGGCTCACTGCATGTCCCCCGGTGGAATACCATAAGCATCAGTGGTTACCACATGCGCGAGGCAGGCGCGACGGCGGTCCAGGAACTGGCCTTCACGCTGGCTGACGGCATTGCTTACGTGCAGGATGTGCTCGACCATACCAAGCTGGACGTTGATACCTTTGCCCCCCGGCTCTCTTTCTTCTTTGATTCGCACATCGACTTCTTCGAGGAGATAGCCAAGCTGCGGGCGGCCAGGCGGATATGGGCCGGGATCATGAGGGAGCGCTTCAAGGCGAAGAACCCCCGCTCCTGGTGGATGCGCTTCCACACCCAGACGGCGGGTTGCTCTCTCACTGCTCAGCAACCGCTGAATAACATCGTCCGTGTGTCTACCCAGGCGCTGGCAGCGGCGCTGGGCGGCACGCAGTCGCTCCACACCAACTCCTATGATGAGACTCTGGCCCTGCCCTCCGACGCGGCGGTGACGGTGGCTCTCCGCACCCAGCAGATTATTGCTGAGGAGACCGGGGTGATTAACACTATCGACCCGCTGGCCGGCTCCTATTTCGTCGAGGCGCTGACCAACGAGATGGAAGAGAAGGCCTGGGAGTACATCAACAAGATAGACGAGATGGGCGGCATGCTGGCCGCGATTGAGCAGGGCTTTCCCCAGATCGAGCTTGCCGATGCCGCCTACCGTTATCAACGGCAACTGGACTCAGGGGCGAAGACACTGGTGGGGGTGAACAAGTATGTGTCTGAAGAAAAGGCCCAGATTGAGACCCTCAAGATAGATGAAAAGCTGGAAGAAGAACAGGTCAAGCGCCTGAATGAGGTGAAGCGGACCAGGGATAATCGGAAGGTGGTCCAAACACTTGGCGATATACGTAGGGCGTGCAAGAGCGGAGAGAACGTGATGCCCCACGTGATTGAGGCCGTCAAGGCTTATGCTACCGAGCAGGAAATCTGTGATATCTACCGGGAAGTCTTCGGAGAGTACCAGGACCCCGGCTTTTTCTAGGCGACTGGCGACGGAAAGACGAGCTTCTTGAACTGGAGGCGGTGCAGAATGAGTCCACAGACAAAGTTGAGAGTATTGGTGGCCAAGCCAGGGTTGGACGGTCATGATCGTGGGGTGAGGGTGATTGCCCGGGCCTTCCGGGATGCCGGCTACGAAGTGATCTATACCGGTGTTCATCAAACGCCGGAGCAGATAGTCAGTACTGCCATCCAGGAAGATGTTGACATGGTTAGTCTGAGCTGTCTTTCCGGTGCTCACCTGTTTCTGTTCAACGAGGTTGCCAGGCAACTGAGGGAGAAAGGCGCCGGTGACATTACTGTGGTTGGCGGTGGCATTATCCCCGAAGAGGATATCCCGAAGCTCAAAGAAGCTGGAATCAAGCAGGTGTTCTTGCCCGGGACACCTCTTGATGCAATAGTGAAGTGGACAGAAGAGAACGTTGTTCCCGGAGGGAAGGGTGTGGAGTCCATGCGGTGACGGTGGAGCAGGTCAACAGGATAGTGGCGGGTGACGTTCGGTCGGCAGCGCGGTTGATGAGAGGTATTGAGAACGGTGACCGCGGCGCCTTCGAAACGCTGGAGAAGCTCTATCCTCATACGGGCAGAGCCTACATAGTGGGGGTTACCGGTGCTCCCGGTGCCGGCAAGAGCACCCTGGTTGATGCCTTGATAGCCGCTTTCCGCCAGAGTGACATGACGGTTGGCGTGGTGGCCATTGACCCCACCAGTCCGTTGACCGGCGGAGCGATACTCGGGGACCGGGTACGTATGCAGCGGCACTGCACTGACCCTGGGGTGTTTGTGCGGAGTGTGGCCACGCGGGGTTGGCTGGGGGGGCTGGCCCGAGCGGCGGCAGGTATTGTCAGCGTCATGGATGGCATGGGCAAAGACATTGTACTTGTGGAGACAGTGGGTATCGGGCAACAGGAGGTAGACGTGACCTATCTGGCCAGCACCTCCGTCTTTGTGCTGACTCCAGACTCAGGAGACGCGATTCAGATGATGAAGGCCGGCATCCTGGAGGTGGCGGACATCTTCGTCATAAACAAGGCAGACCAGGGCGGCGCCCTCCACGTGAAGATGGAGTTGCAGGCAATGCTGAACATGAAGGACAGCCTGCCTGAGGAGAGACAGCCGCCCGTGATTCTGACCGAAGCCGTGAACGGCAGAGGCGTTGAGGAACTGGAGGGGGAGATACTGAAGCACAGGGAGTTCCTCGTTTCGCACGGTGGACTGGTGGAACATGACCGTGAGAGAGCCCGGCTGGAACTGGCTGAAGCCATTGAAGGCTCTCTCAGGGATTACATCAGTTCCGGCGTTGACAAGGCTTCTCAGGACAAGCTCGTGGAGGACCTGGCGCAGAGAAGAATCAGTCCCCGGGCAGCAGCTGCAGAACTCGTCAATCAACTCATCAGGCCGTAGTTGTGCGTGACCGTACGGTCAACGAGGCAGCGTCGTCAGAGTCTTCCGGCTGGCCATCCGGCAAGGGCTGGAATTCTGGGGGGCACCATACTTATCTCTTTGCAGGCACGAGCGTCTGCGTAGCCCCTGGCCCTCTTGACCAGTCCCCTTCGCGCTTGCGGTACTGCAACGCCTCGGCGATGTGGGGATGCCGATGAGGTCGCCGCCTTAGAGATCGGGGATGGTATGGCCGACGCGGAGGACGGTGGCAGACTCGACTTGATGTGAGGGCTTGCTGAGACGGGCACACGATGAGAATCACGTCCCCTTTTTCCGGACACGCATGACCGCGATGCTCTCTTGAGAGTCACCGACACCCTACGAATCTTGAGGTGATGTCGTTTTCACCCGCCCAACCTCACCAGTGACAAGCCGCACCTTTATGCCATGTGGATGAAATGGTGATTTTGTCAGAATGTCTCTGACGATGCCTTCCGTTGTCTTTCCTGATTGCTGATCCTGCTTCAGCACAATCAGAACGCGTTCCCCTGCTTTGATGTTTGTACGATTGCGTCCAGCCATTTCATCCTTCTCCGAGCAATCTCGCACGCCAAACAGACCCCCCACTAGCAACACCCGTTGTCAAGCTGGTGCTGTCACCAGGATGGTCTTGGGAGCCGGCGGACGATAGTCGATTGCGCCGTGCGGTCTGACCTTATTGTATTCCTTCCTCTACAGGGCAATCGATAGCTCCCGGTCACTCATCCAGAATGCTACCACTAATGCTGCCGTGGGAGTTCCGGGGGCACGATGCAGAATCATGTCCCCCTCTTTGCTAGACTGACAGGATGAAGGTAACCGGAAAGAGAATCATTGCGGAGGGGAAGTTCCTTCGCATCGTCGAGAAGGACGTGAGCGGCGGGGACGGCCGAGACGGCAAGTGGGAGGCCGTCGAAAGGACAAACGTTCATGGAAGTGGGGCAGTGGTTATCATTGCTCTGACAAAAGACGGTGATTTGCTCTTCGAGAAGAACTGGCGCGCCCCGATTGAATCATGGGTTATCCAGTTTCCGGCAGGCCTCACGGACCTCGAGGGTGAGAGCGAAGAGGAAGCGGCAAGAAGAGAGCTGCTTGAAGAGACCGGCTATGCTGCGACAGAACTGATCCCTGTGTTGTTGTCGCCTCTATCGGCGGCCATGACCGGCACCCGGGCTATGCACTTCTTTGCTCCTGACGTGGAATTCGTGGGCAAGCCCGTGCACAAGGACATGGAAGAGATCGAGGTGGTGAAGGTGCCCCTGGGCAAGGCTGACGAGTTCATGCTGAACCTGCCGGAAGGTGTAGAACTTGACTTGAGGGTTCCCGGCATACTCTGGCTTCTGAGAGAGAAGGGGCTTATCTGACTGGATCAGGGTTGCGTCAATTCCTGATTCCGGCTCTCTCTCTGTGAAAGAGTGCTGAATATCTTCTCCGCTGCTTCGTACGGACTGAGCTTTCCTTCGCTCATCCGGGAAACATATCGTGAAAGACGGGGGTCCGACGAGATTGCTTTCGTAAATTCCTGAATGACCATCTTCTCCAGTACCGCAGTGAACTCGCTGCGCCTTTGTCTGGCTCTCCGTTCAGCAAGGATGCCGCTGTCGACACATGTCTTCCGGTGATGGCAGATCTGTTCGTACAGCTCTCCAACTCCGATGTTGTTTTCTGCCTGGGTGGCCAGCACAGGTATCGTCCAGCAATTGTCCCGGTCGACGAGATTGAGCATGCTCTGAATCTCAACCACAAGGCTGCCGGCTCCCGACCGGTCGGCCTTATTGACTGCGAAGATGTCTGCTATCTCCATCAGGCCGGCCTTCATTGCCTGTACGTCATCTCCGGCCTCCGGAACAAGGGTTACTACCACCGTGTCAACGTTCTCCATGACATCGAGCTCCATTTGCCCGACACCCACAGTTTCTACCAGGATAAGGTCCTTTCCTGAAGCGTCCATCAGCTTGATAACACCATGGACTGTAGACGGAAGGCCGCCGAGGCTTCCGCGGGTGGACATGCTTCTGATATGAACACCCTCGTCCGTATAGTGCTGCTTCATCCTGACCCGGTCGCCCAGCACTGCTCCGCGGCTGAAGGGACTGCTTGGATCGGCACAGATGATGCCAACCCGCAGCCCGTCCTGCCTGGCGAATGAAGTCAGCCTGTTGACTAATGTGCTCTTGCCCGCGCCTGGAGGCCCGGTCACGCCTACGCGATGAGCTTTGCCGGACGGGCTGATATGCCGGAGAACCTGGTAACCCTCTTCATCGTCTTCCTCAACGATAGTAATCAGCTTTGCCAGGGCCCGTGCGTTCCCTTGCAGCATGTCGTCAATCAGCTTTGCTGTTTCCGTGCTAAGTTGTCTTCCTGTCGCCACTGTGAGCTCTCTCTTCCAACACTCGAGTCTGCTGTGGCTGAAGCCAAGCCCCGCTACCTGCGGGCCTTGGACTTCAGCGGTCGCAACGGCCTCCTGGTTAGAAACAGGGACCTGGAACGCCCTATGTCTGTATCAGCGCTCAATTCCTTTACGAGCGATAATCCCTCTCGCGTAGTAGTGCTTTATTTCTACCATTTCTGTCACCAGGTCGACGGCATCGATGACTTCCTGCGGTGCATGTCGCCCCGTGAGCACTATCTCCACATTGTCAGGCCTGGTTCTCACCAGGTCCAGGATGCTGTCGAGAGAAACAAGGTGAAAACCATGCGCCGTGAGGATTTCGTCAAAGACGACGATGTCATAGTCGCCTGTCAGCATGGCTTTTCGCGCTCGTGATAAACCATCCGCCGCCATGTCGACATCTTGCTGCAACGGTGGGTACTTCACATGCACCAGGTCCTTTCGACCATATTGCTCAATCGTGATGTAGGGCTTCACCATCCTGGCTGATTCGAGCTCGCCGTATTGCTGTCCCTTCATGAACTGCCCTATGTACGTCTTCAGACCGCTACCCATGGCTCTAAAAGCCAATCCCAGTGCAGCAGTAGTTTTGCCCTTACAGTTTCCCGTGTAGACCTGAGCGTAGCCCTTCTCAAGATGTACTAACTTGTCACTTGCCATGTCGACTATGCCTCCGGGCTATTATTGTTCTTCGCAACCGTCTTCTCGATATGGTCGATCACTATCGGCAGCCCTGTACCAGGGCCAAAGTTGCCGGTAACCCCCAGTTTCTCAAGATAAGGCAGGTCCCTCCTGGGAATCAAGCCCCCTGCAACAACCGGGATATCAGTACCTTCGTGTTTCTTGAGGGCATCTACGATGTCCTTAGCTATGTAGCGCATGCTTCCCGTGTGATCGCTCAGGGCAATGACGCTTGCATCCTCGTCCACAGCCGTCTTGGCGACTGAATCGGCAGTCTGAAACCTGCCCAGGTAGATGACTTCCATGCCGGCATCTCTGAAGGCGCGTGCAAGGACGAGCGCACCCCTCTCATGAATGTCACACCCCACTTTGCCGATGACCACCCGGATTGTCTTCTGTTGGACTGCCATTAGTTACCTCCCAGCAAATTGGTTATGAAAGCGGGCGCCTCTATTTGACTAAGAGGGTCATAGCCGTATCCGTAGGCCATGCGGATTACTCCCACCGTCTCTCCCACGGTGACTCCCGCCTTTGAGGCCTCGATAGAAGCACGTACAACGTTTCTGCCTTCCCTGGTTGCGTTGTAGAGCTCCGTTATCGTGGCGTTCACTTTCTCCTTGTCACGCGTTGCCTTCAACTTCTTCAAGGCAGCTATCGTACGTAGTCTGAGTTGCTTTGAGGGCACTCTGTACGCGCAGTTCTCGATTTCCTTGTTGATTGGCCCCTCTTCTCCCTGGAAAGCATTGACGCCTACAATCAGTCGCTTCCCTTCATTAATCTCTGCCTGCACTCTCATCCTGCTTGAATCGATCTGCTGTCTCAAGAAGCCTGACTCAAGACATGCCCACATGCCGCCCTTCTCTTCGATTGTCTGGAGTATTTCGTTTGCTCCTTCTTCTATCTTGTTGGTCAACCACTCAACGTAGTAGGAGCCTCCCAGCGGGTCGGCCACCAACGGCACATTTGCCTCATGGGTGATGATGTGCTGCGTATCAAGGTTGAAGAGTCGCGCTTCTTTGGATGGCAGGCCGATAGCCTCATCGATACTGGACGCATCCAGTGAGTTGACCCCGCCCAATACGCAACTCAGTATCTGCAGAGTAACGCGTGCTGCGTTGTTCAGGGGTTTCTGGGTCTGCAGAGAGAGTCCCGAGGTCCTGATACCGATTCGCAGGCTCTGGGCGCGCGCAGTGGTAGCTCCCAGCTTCTCCTTCGCTATCTTCGCCCACATCCGCCGGGCCGCTCTGAACATGCAGATTGTCTCGAAGAAGTCGGACTCAGCGTCCATTGAGAACACCGTCGGCCCTACCTCATCGAGACTGATTTTGCGGTCGTTTATCATGTCGGTGTATACAGCAGTAGCGACGCCCAGGACATGGGCGGTTTCTTGTATGGCCGTCATCCCGGACTGCTGGGGGTCGACTCCGTTGGGTGCGTATGCCTTCCACTTGGGCGTATTCCTGACGCTGAACTCGATCAGGTCGAGGTTGATGCGGCGGTCTATCTCGGTGGGGAAATCCGGACATCCATAGACTATCTTGGACCTGAACGGGTCGTTGATGGCGGCCCCCCGCAGGGAAGATATGTCCAGGCCTCTCTTCTCCATCATCGCCACGAGGTATGAGTAGAAGCACAGGAAGCTGGACATTCCCATGTGCGCCAGCTCGTAATCGACGTTCTCAAGCGGCAATCCATCGAGCATTTTCTCATAGGTTTCCAGGGCATACGACGAGACGCCGCCGCAAAGCATGCTGTTCCATGAGGCAGGGTGGTCGGGGTCGATGCCTGTCTGGATTGGCAGATCACAAAGCAGCCGGAGTCCTGTCTGGCCGTTGGCCAGATATTCCTTGAACGCCTCGTTCGTTTCTTCGAGTGTGCTGTAACTGACTATGAATGACTTTATCCATAGCCTGTCACGATACATTCGCGGGTATATACCCCTGGTGAAGGGGTAGCACCCGGGGTCGGCCAGATCGCGCTCGTAGTCCACGCTCTTGATGTCTTCAGGAGTGTAGTGATTCTGGAGCGGTATGAAGGCCTGGGTCGCGTCTCTAACCATCTCTCCGAGAGAGCGGTCATAGACGACGTCCTTATTGCTGTTATCAGCCTGTGTTGCCAACTGGAACGCCTCCTTGTTTGGATGTATCCGGTTTCCGTTGCCGGTGTGCCGCAGCCCGGGCCTGGTGGGACCGCTGGTCGTTGTCAAAACGAAAGCAGTCGGCAAGCACGGCTTTCGCCTTCCGGCCATGCTGACAGGCTTTGAGGAACATTTCATCGTATTCTATCGAATTTCGGGGACACCGTGCGTATCTCTTCGCAGGTGCCAGCGTCTGCGTAGCCCCTGGCCGTCTGGACTAGTCACTTTGGCGCTTAAGGTACTGCAGGGATTCGGCGACGTGAGGTTGTTTCCCGGGTGGTTGGCGCCCATCTCAATAGTCCAAAGGCAGAGCGCCTCTACTCACTATGCGAGGAATATGGTAAGGTGTGTGGACACGTCGTGATTCCACTTCTCGGATAGCAAGCTGCGGAGATGCTTTCGACGACAATGCGCCCCCTGTAACAGAATCACACCGCTTCAATGGCGAACCAAGTATGCATATGAGGAGACAAATGTCAGGTAGAAACATCAATTTCAATCCAGGACCGGCGGCTTTGCCACTGGACGTTCTGAAGATCGTGCAGGAAGAGCTCCTCGACTACCGGGGCAGCGGACTGTCAATCTTGGAGAGTTCCCATCGCTCCAAAGAATTCGAAGCGATCAACGACCAGACAATAGCGTTGGTACGTGAGGTGCTCGGACTCGATGAAGATTACCACGTGCTGTTCCTGGGTGGCGGCGCATCCACGCAATTTGCCCTGATACCAATGAACTTCGCCGGCGACGGCCGGACAGCCGCATACGTCGACACAGGCTCATTCGCCAACAAGGCGATGAAGGAATGCGAGGCAGTGTCCACAGTACACGTGGCGTTCTCCTCCAAAGAGGAGAAATACCGCCGTGTGCCCGACATGAACGAGATCAGGTACCCCGACGATGCGGCCTATCTGCATCTCTGCTCGAACAACACCATTGAAGGGACCCAGTTCTGGCAGTTTCCGGATACCGGCAGTGTTCCGCTGGTGGCCGACATGTCTTCGGACATCGCCTCCCGACGGTTGGACTACAAGCAGTTCTCCCTTTTCTACGCCGGAGCGCAGAAGAACCTCGGCCCTGCGGGTGTGACACTGGTAGTCATCCGTGATGGTTTCCTGGCGACGGCGAGGAAAGACCTTCCAAGCATGCTCAGCTACAAGACCCACGCGGACAGCAAGTCGCTCTACAATACGCCGCCGGTATTCGCAGTCTACGTGATGAAGCTGGTATTGGAGTGGATCAAGAGCAAGGGAGGTCTTGCAGGAGTTGAGAAGCTCAACGAGGCCAAGAAGGACCTTCTCTACGGCGCGATTGACGCCGCGCCGGACTTCTACGTCGGCCCGGCCGAGAAGTCCGGCAGGAGTTGGATGAACGTCACAATGCGGCTGCCTACCGAAGACCTCGAGGCCAGGTTCATCGCAGATGCGAAGAAGGAAGGCTTTGTGGGCCTCAAAGGCCACCGCTCTGTCGGGGGCATCCGCTTTTCTATCTACAACGCGGTGTCTCTTGAGGACATAGCGAAGACTGTCGACTTCATGGACAGGTTCCGCAGGTCAGCGTGACACAAGAGTTGAGAGGTCTCTCACCATAGCGCGAGAGGCCTCTTTTCCTTCCCCATTCTTCGGCAACGCAGCTCTGATGACTGTCACGTGGGCATCCTCATGCGCACTGCTGTCAGCAGCTATCCGGCATGATGAGGGTACGAGGGTTGGAGTACAGACGCATGTGTGTGGCCAGCTTGTCAACCCATTACGGCCAGGCCTTTAGAGGGCTGGAACTCACGCCGGCACGGACCTCGAAGGGAAGGTCGCCTCGCGGAGGACGTGCCCTACTTTGTCAGAATTGGAGGAGAGAAACATGAGCACTTACTTGATCTCAACCATGACCATCCACGACCCAGAAACCTACCGCAAATACACTGCCGCCACTCCACCGACGGTCGAACGCCATGGCGGACGTTTCCTGACGCGGGGCGACGAGGTGATTACGCTGGAAGGCGAGCCATTCAAAGAGCGAATGGTGATTATGGAATTCCCGGACAGGGCGCACGTGGATGCATGGCTTAGCGACCCTGAGTATGTTGCAGTGGCGAAGTTCCGGTATGCGTCCTCGACCGGACGAGTCATCATTCAGGACGGGCGGGCGAATACTGCAAACCTGGAGGCAAAGGTCTGATTCACCGGAATAGCCCCCTCCGGATTCCCTCTCAGCTTGCAAGCTGAGAGGGAACGGTATGCACAACAAGCACAAGAGTACCGGCCGCGATGTGGTCGGTGCTGTGCTTGATTCCGGGGCACGTCACTTGTCTCTTCGCGGAGAGGAAGGCTGCGCGGTATGTGTAATGCGGGGACACCATACTCATTTCAGCTGTGAGTTCAGGGCTCTGATGACGGAGTCCTCTGTCTCTATGACCTAACTGAGGCTGTGCGGCGAAAGGAACCTGCCCTAGTCCCCTTCGCGCTTGCGGTACTGCAGGGCCTCGGCGATGTGGGGCGTGTCGACGAGGCCGGCGACAGCTCTGTGGAGGAATTTGCCTATTGGTTGTCGCCTGCCGCCCTTGGCGCTCCTGCCGTCGGGGAGATGTGGGAGGACGAACCCTGCAGGACGTTGCGGCGAAGACGACAGAGACTTGGACTCACGACGTGAGGCAAGGATGGTGCCCCCCCCCGAATTCCCAAGCACCCCAGGCATTTTCTGGCTATTGATTAGAGGCTATCCGCAATCCCTGCTATTCTCAACACTCAACAATGACAGTAGAATGCACGGTGTGCTTAGCTATTGGCTATCAACCCTCAGAATGAGGGATTACGACATCGCCGGACGATACGTTTGCTGGCACGTTCATCATGACTGTTTGGGGCTACAGATTGCTCCAGAGGAGCAGGCGAAATGGTTGAGGGATTCGGCTGGTGTGATCTCCATAACTCCCTGGTAGACGAAGGCCAGTACGAATGGAAGGGTTGCTGGGGCTGTCGCCACTTCAGCTCCGGACACGACTTCCCTTACGCATCTACGGAGGAAGCTGCTTCGGAACTGGTAGTGTCACCCAGCACTATCAGAAGGTGGGTTAAGAGTGGCAAGCTCGAAGGATGGGTTTTGGAGCAGGTTAGATTCACCGGCTCTCTTCCATCACCGAGAAAGTACCACATTACTCGTGAGAGCATCGGCGAGTTGCAGCGAACAAACCGCCAGGTGGGCAGACTGCCATGAGAGTTGGAGCCTTGATTCACGAAGCAGACTAGCACTCCGGGGGCACCATACTTGTCTCTTCGCAGGTGTTGAGCCTCTGCGCAGTTCCTGGCCCATCTGCTTACTCCCCTTCCCTCTTTCGGTACTGCAGAGCTTCGGCGATGTGGGGCGTGTCGATGAGGTCGGCGCCTTCGAGGTCGGCGATGGTGCGGCTGACCTTCAGCACACGGTGGTAGCCGCGGGCAGAGAGGTGGAGCTGACGCATCGCTGTGTGGAGGACTTCCTTGCCACGCGGTGTGACCTTGCAGAAGGCTGTCACGTCGCGGGCGGGCATGTCCGCATTGCAGGTGGCCTTTCGTCCGGCGAGGCGGGCATCCTGGAGGGCGCTTGCCGCCATCACGCGAGGACGCACCTCAGTCGAACTCTCGCCTTCGCTCGTACCCGTCAGCTTGTCGTAGTCCACCCGTGGGACGTCGACGAAGATGTCTATGCGGTCCAGCAGTGGCCCGCTCACGCGCTTGCGGTATCGCAGGATCTCGGGTAGCGAGCACTTGCACTCGCGAAATGGGTCGCCGTAGTGGCCGCAGGGGCATTCGTGTGAAAGTCAGTAGCAGCAAATCGAAGCTGCCGCCGATTGTGCTAAAGGTGGTGGCCATTGACGGCTTGAAGGCTTGACCTGTGCCTCTCACCCTTTCCCACCAGACTCTTGTATTTCGCCTTCGTACCACCCTCGACAGACGTCGCATGCGCCCATGAAAGCCCCACGTTCTGAGACTAGCGCGATCTTGTCTGTGCCCGGTGAGCCTAACTTGAAGAAATCCAAGAGGTCGTCGACACCCTTGAAATCGTCAGGAAACTCGGCCTTTAGGTGGTCAAACAGGAGCCGACAGTGCAGGTCATTCACGGCTTCGATTGTCGCCTGCCGGATTGCCTTTGCTTCCTCTGGACTCTTCCCGAGCATCTCGTCGATGCAGTCAACTACCTGCCGCGCCACACCCTGAAGCGTTTCCCAGTGTTTGCGCCGTAAGTCAGCGAGCACTGGGTCAACCTGGCGAGCCAATTGTTCTATCAAGACGTTGCGCGCCACATCGAACTCCTTCCGCCGACGAACAATGAATGGTTTCTCTCGAACGGGGAACTCCGTGTCCTCCTGCATCTCATTCAGAATCTCACCGTCATTGAGTCTGTCGAGCCGCTCGTAGATGAACCGGAGCTCAGCCTTGGTTGGCTCAGCGCCCTTCCCCACCTTTCTCATCGGTTTTTCCATCCAGTGCCTCCGTTACACCCCGTTACACCCATGTTCACGTATGGGCAAGGCTCACACTGTCAAGCATAACCCACAAAACAACGGATGAGGCACAAGGCGCGATGAGAAAACGAAATATGAAGGTCGACATCAGCGTTTTGTATTCCCCTGGCTGCAGCTGGTCGAAACGAGTGGCGACGGCTTACGGCTTCCTGCTCGCTGAAGCTGAGCAAGAAATCAAGCAGAACATGGAGGTAAAGGAATGCGAAGGAGAAGACGAGCGAGAGCACCGCCACCCGGCAACTTCGGACAGCAATTCCAACACAACGAAGGAGGAATAGCATGTTGACACAAAATGGTGAGGTAGAGTTCCCTGTGACTGGCAAGCTGTACAGGGTGTTTGAATCTGTACTGCTCGAAGCCTATCACCCCTGGATGGAGTGGGGGGCATATGCCGTCCCCAACGACGACCTTAAGATACAAGTCAGAGCACTGCCCCTGACGGTATTCGCAATGCTCTCTCACGTCATTGGCTTCACGGGAGCAAGAATGCCGGAAGAGTTCGTTGGGGGATGTCTCTTGCGCACAGGTCTGCCCATAATCCACGATATGTTCGAGCAATCTTTGGCTCGACTTCGGGTGGCAAGTGAGGCCGCAGGTAGGCCTGACTTCCGCTTCGTGGGCCCGTCGAAGTACGACTCATTGTTCTCAACAATAAGTCCTGCTTTTGTGCCAGAGCAAGCTGAGAACAACGACCTCTTCTGCCTCGACTTCTGTGACTTCACCAGTTTGAGCGAGATGTCCCACACCTACGACATATCGATGTCGACTCTGGCGATCTTTACAGTTGTAGCAGGACTTGCTCTCTCGATTCGACTGGTCTCGGACTCCATGCAGCTCTGGGCAGCAAGCTTCATTGATGCGTTAGAGACGACGCTGTCCGACATCGATGTATCTGCGGCATGACAGACAGGCCAGTCGTACAGAGCTATCGCCGAGGTGGATGTCACAACGACGTTCGCCTCGGCCCACATCACGGCTTCTCCCAGCTTTGCGCAACAGTTTGTTTTTGGTCCCTGACGAAGCTAGGTCCGTTTGTCATAGTCTCTAATAAAGTATTGTACAAATGCTAAGCAACAGTATATAATAACTATAAGTAGCTTGCATGAGGAGGACACAAAACAATGGCATTCATAGTGACTCGCAAGGGTACCCGGGACTCGGCTGGGAAGCGCTCACTCGCGCTCCCCAAGGCCTGGTGTGACTACTTCGGCGACCGGATTGACACGGTGACCGTTGTCGGCCAGAACGTGCTGATCGTCGCGCCACAGGGGCTTGAGGAGCGCGCGCTCAGGATGATCAAGGAGGACCATGATGATTGAGCAGCAGCTACAACAGTATCTTGACCTTGGATTGACGCCGATTCCGCTCAACGGCAAGAAGGCCGTGGTGAAGTGGAAGGACTGGCGCCCGAAGACCACAGACGCGCTCAAGCCGTACATCCGCGGCAACGCGAACTGGGCAGTCCGCACTGGCGGCAACCTCGCCGTGCTCGACTTCGACAGCGAGCAAGCCTACGTCGATTTTGTCAGCCGGAATATCGACATCCTTACGGGCGACTACCCCGTGGTACGCACGGGGCGGGGATATCACCTTTGGTTCCAGCCGGTGAGACCGCTCAAATCCCATGCGTATGACGGTGTTGACCTGAAGGCAGAGAATAGCTACGTCGTGTGCCCACCGTCTATCCACTCGAACGGTAGGCGGTATATCTGGCAGCGGCCACTTGGCGAGACGATCCCCACGCTCAACCTCGACACGCTCGACCTGAGTGGGATAGGGGAGAAAGTTAGACTACCTGGCAACGGTCACTCAGCTGTACAGCAGTCTGAAGACCCGTGGAAGCTCGACGACGGCTTCAACTCCGACGACTTTGACTACGGCGTGCGGGAAGGCCGTCGCCACGAGACGCTCGTCCAGTACCTCGGGGTGCTTGTGGCCCTCAATACTCCCGTGGCCGATGTCTTCGCCAAGGTCAACGCCTGGAACCTAAAGAACCTACCCCCGCTGCCCCAGGGCGAACTCGACGCGACCACCATCTCCTGCCTGGCATCCTTCTTGGGTAAGCCAGTCTCAATAAAGACACTATCCAGAAGAGTAAGTGTAGTTAGTGGGACCCGAACACTCGCGAAGCCTGCAGCAGCGCCCGAGGATTGGAACCTCGACGAGGGATGCACACCGAGCTATCGGATCGTGCACGTGGGGCATAGCTTCCAATCGGTTGCGTTCTTCTGTGGCCGGTGGTCCTGCCCACGCTGCGGGGCGTACTTCAAACGGCAGTGGATTAGCCACATCGTCGAGGTCACGAAAGGCAAGGATATCCACCTGATTGAGATTGACGAATCGGAGTGGGGGCGCCTGCGCCGGAGCTTCTCCAAGGAGCGTCTAGACCTCGACTACGCTCGCATCGCAAATGGCGGGCGCTTCACGGTGATTGTGAGTGGGCCACACCCAGAGGGCAAGCCTCTACCCGCTGAAAAGCTGGTCGACCTGCTTAAGGCCGTGATTCCTGACAAGGCTGAGCATAGGCCGGTGTCCGTATCCCGAGGTTGGAAGAAGCCTTTGGTTGAGCCTGAGGCGAAGCTCGTCACCACCACATTGTTGCCGCTGCCACACCAGGTAGAGGTTGCCAAGCAGTTGGGTGCGAAACCCGGCATCGTCGAGGATCGGTGGACCTCCCCGGCGGATGAAGATCCCGAGGAGTGGGCTCTGAAGTTCACCACGGCGTTGCGAGTCCGTGAAATCGAGGTGATGCTCGCCATGAAAAAGCGACCCGAGCGGGTACGCGACATCTGGGAAGGGAAGTGGCCACTCAGTGAGTACTATGCCGAGATGGGAAGGGAGATGACTTCAGCGACAGCATGACTAGGAATCAATCGACATGTGGAGCGTCAATGTCCCGAGTGATGGGCGTGATGGGGATGTGTCTCGTTTCGGGTGCAGGATCGTCTGCAGGCAAACACTGCGTCTTCGTAATGGACATAACAGTACTAGCCGATGTCCATGAGTCCTGACAATCTACGGTCATGTCCATGGCCTCCACTTTGCAACAGTTGTATTCTGCTCTGCGACCTTCTGCTACGCAGATCCGCACAAGCATAAACGCAGCTTTGAAGTGTACGTAAAGCAGGGGCTGCTCTATGCTTGCAGCACGTGTGCAGAAGGGCATTGGGTTGTAGCTGGCTTTGCAAAGTTGTGACGAACGAGGTGGTGGGTCACATGCTGCATGGTTCTGAGGGCGAGAAGACAGACCGTGTGGGGTTCAGACCCACGACACCCTGATCAAAAGATTCAAGAGGCACGTCCCGGAGAGTGGCGATACGTAGGCCGTGGTGATGTTCTGCTGGGCGCTCAGCTACGAATTGTGCCATTGGGTCACGGATGGTTGTGCAGGGTGGTGAAGAGTTCGTTAGCAAGAATGTTAGCAATGGCTGCCTCCTGCAAGAATCAGGATGCCAGCAGCCGCTCGGCGTTCTGGCCGGGACTGACACGGGCCATCGGAGTGGGTTGCGGCCTAGCTGAATCGCCTGCGGTATTTCACCTCAGAAGAGCCTCGTGAACTCTCTATCGGCGAGTAGTTCGGACTCCCAGTCCTCATCTCTGCCGCGTTCTACGGCCGTCTGCCACTTTCGGGCGTGGTGCAGCACGATATCCACCGCCGTCAGCAGCTTCTGGTTGGCGACTGTCTGCCGACAGTTCTGTACGGTGTCATCGATTTCCTGTTCAGTGAGTTGGTACTTGTCATCGCCCAATTGCTTGCATCGCTGCTCCCAGAACCTCTCCAGCGCGCGGATTTCTCGGGGCTGGAGCCAATAGGACTGCTCCTCTAGGAGCGTGTCTGAGTAATCCCAAATAGGCCAGCCCCTGAAGCTAGATTCTTTCGGTCTTTTCCACATGTTGAAGCTAGACCGGACATTACTCGGACAGGCTCCTAGTTCGTCCTTGACCAGTTGGTCGAACTCGTCTTGACCGCAGTTGTCGGGAGTCCAGTCAGCGGTGGCAACTCGCGAGTAGACGTGACCCACGAGCCAACCTAGTTTGGCCTGAAACACCTCTTTCAACTGGGCGTACCTGGCAGCTAGACAGACATCGTAGTGGTCGGACTTGATGGCAACAGCCAGCTGTAGGAATGCGACTAGCTCCTCTTTGACTCCCGCTTCTTGGTCCTCGTGAAGGTAGAAATAGTCAGGGAGGTTGTTATTGAAGAGCTTGACCAAGAAGTCCTCGCCCCACATCTTGTGCTTCGCCTCACAAACAGCGTGTGTCTTCATGAAGTGCGATCGCTGGAACTTGGTCAGCTCTCGCCTGACTGCAGTCTCGAGCGGACGAACCGCGCACAGGTTAATGTATGGTGACTTGCATGGAGCCTTGTCGCGCCGTACCAAGTCACAAGACTGGGTGAGCACCATTAGGGCCTTGTAGTCCGGGTGGCGCGCGTAATAGGGGTGGACGTCCGCTAGCATTGTCCGGAGTGGTTCGGTGATTCGGAGGAGGTCCCCTTGGCGAAGGTCTCCTTCACACTGCTTGTAGGTGAAATGCATACCTCATCCAACGGTAGTCTAAGAATCCTCCGAGTCCTTCTCGCCGCGATTCAGCTTTTGCATGTGTCTGCGGCGACTTAGCCGACCGAGGTCAATGGGAAACTCCAGCTCCAGATTCTTCGGAGTTGTACGACTGGCAGCAATGTGCATTCGTTGACGAATCCAGATGTGGCGGTGGAAGCTCTCCGCGTCGCTAGTGTCCATATCCGGTTCAATTGCCTCCGCGGGTTGATAGGAACCCTGGGGAGCCTCGGCGTCAGTCGCAATCGTACTGCCGTCTGTCATGAACCCTCCTCCATGTTCAAACCGAAGACTTCGGTCATGATGCTTCTGGACTTGTCGCGGTAAGACAGCACCTTACCTTCGATATGCTCTGCCGCGAGAACCGCAGTGGGCGTGTCCTTGTGGAAGTTGAACTTGAATGTGGCGTTGTCGGCAGCGACTCTACACCCGACATTCAGAATCACGCCTTCGTAGTCGAGAGTCCATACATACTCGTTGGCCTTCGCAAGGCATCCTTGGTCCGCAAACTCTCGAGTGAGCGGCTTCTGAAACCAAGAAAGGTCGTCTGAAGAGACAGACTCGAGCTTGTAGCCAAAGTTCACCCCGGCGGCGGTAACCGGCGTGTGTTCAAGTGCGCGCAGTATTCGCACGGCCGCACTTTCCATTCTGACAAGTGCTCCTTCAGTTGGGTCGTCAACGACCAGCTGGAGTTGGGTCGCAGAAGGCATGACCGTAACGTGCTCAGCCGTCAATCTGCGAGGAAGTCCAGGCTGCAAGGAAACCCCGACTGATATTTGGTCTGTATCAAAGACTCTGCCACCGAGCCAGTCTGGGCTGAAAATCCCAGGGTTCCAAGTTCCAGGAACGACGATTGTGAACCTGTTCAGCAACTGTTCAATCATTGAAGAGCCATTGCGCACCGCAGGTGCGCCACAAGTTGCCTCCAATGGGGTGTGACCAACTCATGGGAGCGCAGATAGTATCAATTAGTGTACTCAAAATGGGTGCGGGACTCAAGCTTGATGGGAAACGGTTGTTAACGGTCTACGATTCTGTCCTCCCCTAAGGGTTCAGCGAAAATGTCCGCATGCAGCAGATGGTGACGTTGAACGCAACAGAGCGGGTAAGAAACGAACGTGCGGCGCGGGGCTCGACCGGTACGAGGGGAGCCAACCGCGCCGCTTTGGATGGTCCGGCCAGGGGGTCTTGGACAGTCTAGCACCGTGAGACGTGCTGGGGGTGGAAACGGCTGGAACTTTGGTAGGCGGGCCATGAGTCCTAGGTCGGCAGGTCGTGCTGGCAAGTTGGATGAACGAGCGTGGACTATCTGGCTTCATAACTGATTGCTATTCTCAACCCCCAACAGTGTCAGCAAAGCGGTTGGTGTGCTTAGCCCATCATCCTGTGCAACCTCCTGGGTGGTGACAGACAGTTGTCACAGGTATTTGTCATGCTTCATGTGACTCCGATGAACACAAGGAGGAGGCCGTGAATATCCGAAGTCTTCTGTACAGGACGGCTAGGATCATGGGGGAGGGGACGTGAATGCTGTCAAGAAGGGCACGGTAGGGAAGCGCATTGCAAGACGAGCGGCGGGGAAAGTCACAGGCAGAGGATTGGGCAAGTTCTTCAAGTAACCCAGTTGTTGACGCCTGATGAGTGGTTGACTAGACTGGATGCAGAGAGCATCGGGGCTGATGACCAGTATCATGGACTACAGGAACCGAATGTGGAGTTGGCACGTGCACCAAATGACTAGCTGTCATAGGAGATGAACATGAAGCTTGTGGAGGTAAGGGTCGAGAAGTTCTGCAACTTTGTTGATTCAACGCCAGTATCCATACAACCTGATATCACCTGTCTGGTAGGTAAGAACGAGTCCGGAAAAACTGCATTCCTGTGCGCGCTGTCTCTTTTGAACCCAGCTAGGCCTAATGTCAGCTTGTCGGTTTCTGACCAGTACCCTGCATGGTTAGAGAAACGTGACAGATTACAGGGCACAAGACTGGAGGAGGTAACTCCGATAACCGCTGTGTTTGAATTGCAGCCTTTGGACATTGAAACCATCGAAAGGCATTTCGGGACTGGTGTCTTGGCAAACGGGACTCGACTAACTCTCCGAAGAGACTACAGTGACAAACTTCTGTACGACTTTGAAGTCGACGAACAAGCCGCAATTCGACACATCCGGTCATCTTTGCCAGAGACAATAGCTATGGAGTTCGAGGCCGTGGAAGATTTTGATGGTCTCTTGCAGCGCCTTGAGGAATTGCAAACTGACGAGAAGCCCGAAGAGGTGATACAAAGTGCCATTGCTCTGAAGGAGCAACTTGCCACGGAGTGGTCTTCTGGCAATCTAACCGCGGCTGTATGGAAGCACATTGAAGAGCGCATCCCGCAGTTCTTCTACTATCATGAGTACAGCAATCTTCCGTACTCGGTGGCGGTCAGCGATGTGTTGCAAAAGGACCCCAAGAGCCTGAGTGATAGCCAGCTCACAGCGCGTTCGCTCCTCAAGAGTGCTGCTGTCGAGGACGCATATCTACTGAATCCAGACTACGAGCGGCGAAAGCGTGAGTTGGAGAATGTTGCCAACGCCATCACCCAGGACGTTCGAAGATACTGGACGCAGAATCCTGAGTTGCGTGTACAACCCGACATTACGGTAATCAAGAAGAATGACCAAGTGGCGGTCGATGAATTGAAGATACGCATTTGGGATGAGCGACACTCATTGTCCCTCCCGTTTGACAGGCATTCCTCCGGGTTTCAATGGTTCTTCTCGTTCCTAGCAGCCTTCTCCGAGTACGAGTTCCAGGAAACCCCTGTAGTAATCCTCTTGGATGAGCCTGCTCTTGGACTTCACGGACGTGCGCAGGCTGACTTCTTGCGCTTCATTGAGGAGCGCCTAGCCGCGAAGTGGCAAGTCTTCTATACAACTCATTCGCCTTTCATGATCCAGCCTGACAAGCTAGAGCGCGTGAGACTGATAGAAGACCATGGCCCAGAGAATGGAGCCAAAGTCACGCAGGACGTATTGACCAAAGACAAAGACACATTGTTTCCACTGCAAGGTGCTCTCGGCTATGACCTGGCCCAGCATCTATTCATTGCTCCTCATAACCTCGTTGTCGAGGGTACGTCGGATTATACCTACCTGACGGTCATTTCTGATTTTCTGAAGAATGAGCCCGGTCGAACCTGCTTGAATGATCGTTGGTCTGTGGTACCTGTCGGGGGAGCAGACATGATACCAACATTTGTAGCGTTGCTTGGGCATCACTTGAATGTGACGGTGGTAGTTGACTCCCAGCGCACTGGTCATCAGCGCCTGCTACGTATGGCTTCTGGAGGATACTTGAGTGACCAACGGATCATAGCTATTGGAGAACTACTAGAAGGTCAGAAGGATGCGGATGTCGAAGATTTGTTCACTACTGATGACTATCTAAAGCTGTACAATCGAGCGTTTGGCACTTCCATACGGACCTCAGACCTCACAGGCTCTGATTCCATCATACGGCAGATTGTGAGACACCGGGGCATTGAACAATTTGACCATGGGTGCCCTGCCGATTTCTTGCTGCGGCACAGAGATGAGTTCCTACCGCAACTGAGTGCAGGCACCCTGGCCCGATTTGAGAAACTGTTCCTGCGAATCAACGAGACTCTGCAGACTTAGACCTGACACGGCGATGGATGCATCACTCAGCAGTTGAGCCACCCGTCGTGTGGAGACTGAGACACTACTCAACAGAACCTTCGGTTCGCTCATATACAGCCATGCTTGAAAGCACAAAAGCACTGCTACTGAATATAGAACATAGAGTGGCAACCCCTTGGACGTATGAGCACCAACTGGCCGACAACCGTTGATGAGGCAGTGAACCTGCTGGTCTCAACTCTGAGTGCTGACGAGAAGGACACCTTCCGGACAACTCCACACAGCGATCTGATCCTCCACCACTTCGGTCTCGGCCAGTACATCCGCAACACATTTGGTCTCTGGCAGGGGAATGATGACCTGCTGCGATCATGCCATCCGGAAGTGACTGATCCGTACCTGCTGGAAATCATCAAGCAAGACCCGGATGGTGCATCAACAAGGATCATTGACACACTGTGGAGAAGACTGCAGTCCTGAGAATGAACTGGCTTCTCAACGTGTCTATCCAGGGATTGGTGTTTGAATTGGGGCTACACGGCAGGTGCAACAAGAGGGAGGAACAGTGATCAAACCAGGTACGTGGCACAGAGCTGAAAACTGGGGCAAGTTCTACATCAACAAGGTGGCGGAACTTCCCGAGCCTGTTGTTTTTCAGACTGAGAAGTGGGGGGACAATACCTCATTCCGTCCAACCATCGCGGAAATACAGTGGGAGAACGGGGACAAGGAGTTCTGGTTCCCCTACTATATTGGGACAATTGGGAAGGAGAGGTATGGCCAGTATGCCCCGATGATTGGTGAAAAGGAGCTGCTCGAGCTCTTGCGAGAAGCGATCAAGCAAGAGTTCTTCAGCCGAGAGTTCCTGCGGCAACTGACAGTAGCAATCACCGAAGCCATTCACTATGGTTAGTCACAGCCATTCGTGACCATCAATCCTCATGTCATCTGTGACAGCATCGCAGGCCGGCGCGTTCATTACCAGCTACATCGAGAGAGTCAAACCAGCCAAACAAACGGAGGATTCCATTGCCTAGCTTGACATTGCATCTGTGCGGCCCGGTCTGAGTTGTGTCTTGCTGCTTCGTTGCTCGGCAAGTGGTATGACGCTGTCTCTCACAATGGATTCCAGCTCCCGAGTGTCAGCATAGGTCAAGACCTCCAGAACTTGACTTCTGCGTGAGACATGCTCGAAGACTCGATAGGGTTGTTGCCCAATTCGCAGTACTGGGGCTACGGGTACCGAAGGAAGTTGTGATGCAATACATTCGAGTTCGGCTGGCACACTGCGGGGGTCGCTCAAATCCACAACGACGAATCGCGCAAGTCCTGCGAGGAGGGCAACAGTCTCCAATACGTCTCTGCTCCTCGGGCCCTCGAAGTCAAAAACGACTGGCACATAGCCATGTGACCGCAGGACGCATCGGATAACCTCTATGCAGGGTTTCTGAGTATCAGAGAAACGGCCCAATACCAGCACAACCTTGGAGGTGATAGTCTCAATAGCGGCTCGGAGTTTCTGGTTGTTGAGAAGCAGATGTATGAACTGTGCCATTTCGAGACTATCAACAGTCACTGGTGCCTCTGACGCCCGTGTGATTATTAGTCCGGTCTGGTCACACCCATCTAGGGTCACATTCCAGGCAGACGCGCCGTAGACACGGCAGTCACGAAGCGTTGCATTGGCTAGGTCAGTCTCTACGATGTTGGCGCACTCAAGAAGGGCACCGTCAAATGATGAGTGCCGCATGTCACAGCGAATAACTGCCGTTGCCACAAACTCTGTCTTGGAGAAGTCTGAGAAGCGGAGGTCACACCCAACAAGTGTGGCACGCGGCAGCTTTGCGTCTCGGAAACATGAGCCCTGCATATGCGCATCACGGAAGAAAGCACGCGTCAGAATGGAGCCAGTCCAGTCTAGCCCTTCAGCCTCGACTTGTGCGAACTCCGCCTCTCGTGCAGACAACTCGGTGACCAATGCGCCACGAAGAATCGAATGGTCCAACTTTGCCCTGTCGAGGATGGCTCCGCGTAGCTTGGCTCCAGTCAGATCTGCGCATGAAAAATCAGCACCCTCACACTTCGCTCCGTCGAGAATGGCTCCACACAGTGTCGTGCGAACAAAGGAGCATGTCGACAGATTGCAGTCTGCTAGGATGGCCTTCGTCATGTCGGCGGAGTCGAAGTTTGCACGCGTGCCGAAGGCATCTTTGAGGGATGCACCCCGTAATTGAGTGTTGCGGAACGTAGCGGATGAAACACCTGCTCCCTCGAGAGATGCACCATTGAGTCTCGCACGTTCCAAGTTGGCACCCAAGAGGTTCGCACACCAGAGATCTGCACGTGTCAAGTCGGAATCTGTGAGGTCATAGTGGTCGAGGTCCATTTCAGCAAGATCCGCGTTTGTCAGGTCTGGCGACAATCCGGGATGTGCCTGTCTCCATGTCCACCAGGCGTGTTCACCCTCTTTGAGAATCGCGAGATGCTCTCGATTAGCCATTCTCTCCTGTCAGCCAGAGTTGAGGTTGTTCTATCTCTATTCTAGCTTGTGTTGACCTAGTGAGCTAGCTGACCTGTCCTAGTGGTGGTCATTCTGTGATCAACAAGCGGACAGAAGGCCTGGTTGGTGAGAGCTGGGGGGCCAACAGCCTAGGGCTAGATCTCAACGCAGTCGCTCCTATTGACGGATGGCACCACCCGGGGAGCCATTGCCTTCATCTGTATCATCACCCCGATGACTGTTGGCAGTCAATAGCTTGTGGTCTTGTGGTTGTTGGTGAAGCTCACGCTGCAGCGACTAACGAGCGGGTCAGTAGGGTTAGGCCTTGAAAGTACGGGTGAGTGTGAATACGTCGAAGCCCATAGTCTGCAAGCCTAACCCGTTTAACCCTGTTACCCACATACTGCCGACTGCCCACATGCTGTGCGGAGGTCACGTGGGGAACCTTCTGAGGAAGAACGTGAGTGTCTCTTGGTGCACCTAGCGCCCGTACGTGGGAGTCAATTCATGACACGCGATGCACAAGGCTTCGCAGTTGGACAGTGTATCTGAGCCACCAGCTGCGAGGTGGTGGGCTTCCCATGCACCGTGCCTCGTGAAGGTCTTGCTGCATCTACCACCATGATGGGGAGCATCTTTACCGACATGCTGTCTGGTGCATTCACATCTTCCACCAGACCTCTTGTAGGCCTCGTCCTTCACAGTCTCCGAGAATGCCATACCGCCACCTCCTTCGTCATACTGCCCCACCGAGAGGTCATCGACTGGCCTATCTAACTCACTTCAGCATCAATGATTGCCACAAACGCAGCCTCAGGAGTCCTCGAGGGGCTGAATCGTCCTCCGCACAGCATCTTCCCCTCTGTCCACCGAAGGCACCATACTGGGGAGTCAGTGCCTTCACTGCAATCATCATCCCGGTGACAATTACAATTCTATATCTGAATACCTAGTGGTCGTTGATGACGCAAAGGCTAATGGTCCTAGCCCTTTTGTGCTGATGTGCAACGAGCTATTGGCACAAGAGGGACTGGCCTTCCCCCCGAAATCAGTGCCGATGTGAGTTGCAGTCCTCTGATCGCCTGATGACTCGATCACTGGCCTTCCCTATCATGAAGTGGTGTGCACCCATTTCTAATAGGATGCATGTGGTGATAGAAGGGGCTATGATCAACTATAGAGGTTCAGCTAGCCGAAGCATTGCTGGCTAGTCGAGGAGGTGATGATGGGTCCAATTCTGGTAGGCAAAGTCGCTGAAGCATACACTTGCATGCGGTTGCTTCAGCACGGGTTGATTCCCTGTGTACCACTGATTGATTGTCAGGGTTTCGATGTCTTGGTCAGGATTCCAGATGGCCGATATGTGCGATTGCAGGTGAAATCCAGAGGGGAAGCTCTCCCGGACGGCTATGGCAACCAGATCAAGAAACTGTGGTGGTCTGAGACTGAGAAGAGCCTGGCGTTCGACTATCTGGTCATCGTGCTCACTTTGGATGGGAGAGAAGGGCGTGAGGCGTGGGTTATCCCAGTCGACAAAGTTCGACCACATGTGAGCGAAGGTGGCGACATAACTCTCAGTCCTGAGCTGTTGGATGAGGAGTGGAAACGTTACGAGGAGCAATGGAGCTTGGACTAGGCCAGTGACGACTAAGCACACCAAGCACTTTCAGGCCACTGTTATCCAAGTCTGATAGCTGACTATCAACTTCAGGCTGTTAGCAGTCCCCCAGAAGCACTTAGTCCACTTAGCTCTTCTTACTGTCCCACTTCTTCCCTGCAAGTTTTTCGGCCTCTTCAGAGGTTCGCCCTCTCCCCTCGACCTTGTCCTTGCCATCCGAAATGGTAGTCTTGTAATGCTCGCCCCCGAACAATCTTTCGGGGAAGAAACTCTCCTTCTCTGTTCTTGACTTAGCTTCCTTGCTCATCTTTCTCCTTTGCCGCCATGCGTTGACGTTCTGCAGTCTATTCCGTTTCCTTATCCACTCTACTGCTGCATCTGACCGTTGTCAACGATTCGCGCTCACACGCTCAGAATGCTACCGAGCAGCTATGGGGCACCTGACCTCCCCCTCCGAAATCAGTGCCAACTTGCATCACAGTCCTACGACATCCCATCTGTCTGTCGTCAAAAGACTAAGCGCACTAAGCACTTTCTGATCACCATTACCCAAGCCTACTAGCATTTGACTCCAAACAGCTAGTAGTGACCCCGAACCACTTAGTTCAGTTAGTTGCTCTCAGGTTGTCTGCGACAGTATCTCAGGCTGGCACGTTCATCAGGAGTGTTCAGGGTTAGAAGGGTTAGGCTTTGAATGTATGTGTGATGACGAGAACCTCAACACATACAAGCTGCAAGTCTAACCCTACTAACCCCGCATCGCGGCATTTCTGTATAGACATTGACGTTCAAACCGTGATGTGGCAGATTTGCGTGTAGTTCCCCTGTGGTACACAGACTCCTGCTCCCAGGGTGGTGGATGAAGATGCTTATACACGTCATCTCGCTTCCGTTGGTCTTGAATCTTGCCTTGCCAGCGCTCAATTTGCATTCACGAGAGAGTCTTGCCAACACTTTGATGTGGTAGACAGGTCAAGGTGTGGTGAACGGAGGAATTGGGATGTCCGAGAGAGAGATAGAGACAAACCGGAGGAGCGTCGACAGAGAGCGGCAGGTTTCGCCACGTGGTTTCGTAGTACGTGCTGAAGGGCAACCTGTTCAAACCGTGCAGGGAGGTGTTGGGTATGTGTATCTCGTGGTTGACTCCTCTGGCAGCATGGACGGCCACAAGCTTGTCCAAGCCAAGCGAGGTGCGATTGAGTTCTCGCGAGATGCACGTGCCAAGCGCTATCTCACTGGCTTGATTTGCTTTGACGACAAGGCACGCCACTTGTGTGACCCCACAATAGATGTCTCCACCTTTCAGCGAGAAGTACAGAAGATCCAGACAGGTGGGGGCACAAACATGGCTGATGCGATTGGCATGGCCGTGGACAGATTGGCCAAGAAAGTTGGGCCTCGTATTATGGTCATCGTCACTGATGGTATGCCCAACTTGCCGAGTGTGACTCTGCACGCAGCACAGCGGGCAAAGAGGGCAGGAATTGACATAATGACGATTGGCACGGATGATGCGGATGAAAGATTCCTCAAACAGTTGGCCTCGCGCACCAGCTTGGGAGTTAAGGTTGCGCAAGAGCATTTTGGACAGGGAATCAGCTCAACGGCGGCCAAGCTTCCACAGCTAGGCTCAGGCCCAGGGAGAGATCGATAGGCCATGCCAGAGCATTGGGAAGACCATTGGGAAGACTACTACGCAATACTGCAGGTTCACCCATCGGCTGAACCTGAAATCATCAAGGTGGCGTACGCGAAGCTAGCTCAGAAGTACCATCCAGACCGCAACAAGGACCCGTCTGCCGGCGAACGTATGACGAAGCTCAACATTGCCTACTTGTATTTGGCTGATGCTGAGAAGAGACGGCGCTACCATGAGGAGTGGGTTAAGAGAAACGCGACCGCCGGTGGACAGCAAGCTGCGTCCGCTACAGACAAGCCTGTCCCTGTGATGGACCCTGACGGCATTTCCTTCGTAGATGTGGAGCCCGGTGTGCTGCAGAGTGGTTCATTCGTTGCAAGCAACGCTGGGGGGCCCTTTGGTCAGGGGTTTGTCGACCTATCAGACCCGTCGAACACATGGCTCAGAATCGCTGCGAACGTGCCGCTGTCCGAGGGAGCTGATCTGCCTTGTAGAGTGGAGATTGAAGCTGTAGGTGAGGACTGGGGCAAGACGTACGTTGGTGGTGTCTCGCTCTTTCTGGACGAAGAGGTAGCTGAGGTGAGAGTAGAGCTTCGTACGAAGCCAGAGCCAGTCAAAGCGAGAGCTGGAGGCATACCACGAGCTACGAAAACCACGCACGCGCCACCTCCACCGGTCACTCACAAAGACACAGTGCCGACTTGGGCAAAGTGGTTTATTGGGATTGTGGCCTTTGTATTGGTGACAGTCCTCGTTAGCAATCTTTGGCCTTCAAGCATGACCGACTCCCCTGTTCCCACAACAGACTTGCCGTCAGCACCTGCCCCGGGTCACTACGCCTTGACAAGAGGAGTTGTCCCACCAGGAGGCGGTACCATAAGTCCTAGCAGCGGCACCTTTGACAGTGGGGCCGTAGTTACCCTTACGGCTATTCCATCAGCAGGCTACAAGTTCGATTACTGGTCTGGAGACGCTGCAGGCTCAAGTCCATCAATCACAACCATCATGAATTCTGATAAGAGCGTATGGGCCAACTTCTCAATAGCAGGGAAGATTGCTTTCGTCTCTGAACGCGATGGCAATCACGAGATCTATGTTATGAATACTGATGGTACGAATCAAGTGAACCTCACTAGGAATCCAGCGGCTGACTGGTACCCTAGATGGTCGCCTGACGCAACAAGAATCGCCTTTGCCTCTAATCGCGATGATGATGCTGAAATCTATGTGATGGATGCTAACGGAGAGAACGCAATTGCCTTGACAAGTAGTCCATCTTCAGATGATTGTCCTGCGTGGTCACCGGATGGCAGCAAGATAGCCTTTGTGTCAGATCGCGACGGAAATGACGAGATCTACATCATGAGTGCTGATGGAAGCAACCAGGTCAACCTTACTGGTCATCCTGGTGAGGACAAATACCCAATCTGGTCACCGGATGGCAGCAAGATAGCCTTTGTCTCAAAACGAGGGGATTATCCTTACAGCACATCTCGGCTCGTCTACATAATGAATTCTAATGGTACTCAAGTGACCCGCGCCCAAGATATTTCCATTGACCAGACAATGTTTCTAGCAGACTGGTCTCCCGATGGAAAGTATCTTGCAGTCTCGAAAAGGGCCGCTCTCTGCAATCCGGCAATAAGCCTTCTTGAAATACAAAGTGGATATACTTCCGAAGTGGCAGAGAAGGCTTACCATGGGTCCTTCTCTCCAGACAGTAGTCAGTTGATCTTTGGTTGTTACAGGGATGAAAACTGGGAACTCTGTGTTCTTGATACTGGCACAAAGGAGATTGTTGCCAGACTTACCAGCAACAATGCCAATGACCTGAACCCAGACTGGTCGTCTCGATAGAAAGCTTGATCCACTGCGTTGAATCTTTCCCGAACTCCTCGCAATATTCTCGATTTGGCTCCTTGATGGTGAAAGAGCTGCGGGTCGCAAAGATGCAAACTCTGGCGTTCTAGCCTGAATTCGGGGGGACAATGGCGAGCCACGTATTCCGAGACCACCTGTCGGACGTTCAAATCACCCTAGGAGCCTGTCGGAGAAACGACGGTGCTGACACTCATGTCACAGCATAGGGAGGAGGTAGTCCTCGGGTTTCCTATGGGCGCGAGTGTGCATGGAGAGCCCCAGCGTACTGCGCCGTGGCCGGATTGCTCCTCCAGGGGGGCCTCAGGCCGCCTGTGGCGTCCATCCCGCCCGGAACAGCTTCAGCAGGTTGTGTGTCAGGCAGATCAGTAGCCACTCGTCGCGGACCTTGTCCACGCCACGGAACGAGAAGCGCCGGAAGCCACGAGTCTCCTTGACCTGCCCGAATACCGGCTCCACGATTGTCTTGCGCCGGGCATAGATCGCGTGCCCCTCCTCGCTTTGTAGCCTGCCTCGCATCGCGACGCTCGCCGGTGCGTCCAGCGGGATGGGTGCCGGCATGCCGGTGGGAGGAGTGGTCCCCCCATGCTTCTGCCGGTCGGGGGGCACGTACAGGTCGATTGCCGCCAGGGAGGGTTCGGTCACATTCGCCTCGCTGAAATAGCCGCTGTCGGCGCTCGCTACAGCAGGGGCTGTTCCGCAATTTGACACCACCTGTGTGAGCATCGGGGACAGCTGCTGCTTGTCGTTCGCCTCCTGGGTCACGTCCGCCGCCACGATAACCTGTGCCTTCTCGTCCACCACCACCTGGGCATTGTAGGCCTGCACGAAGCTCTTGGTCGCTCCGTCTTTCATGATCCGGGAGTCGGGATCGGTGAAGTTCCGCTGAGCACTGGCTTTCGGTTGCGCCTTGGCCGAGTCCGGCATCCGGGGTGGGCGGCTCCCAGGCTTCCGTCCCGTCTCTCGGGTATCACGCTCCTCGCGCCTGGTCTGGGCCACAGTCGCCACCCTGGCTTCCGCCTCTGCCTCCAGTTCTGCTTTGGCCTCACGGATTTTCCGCAGGCGGCTCTCCCGCCGAGCGAGCTCAGCCGGGAGCTCATCCCCACATCGACCCTTGCCATACAGCGCGTCCTCCGCAGCGTCGACTTGCTGTGCCTGCGCGAGGAGGGCCGCAATCTCCTGATCGAGTCTCATCTCAACCTCGCCCATCCGACCGTAGCTCATAGCCTTGTGCTTTGAGGCATTGGCCAGAATCTTCGTCCCATCCAGTGCCACGTGACCCAGCTTCACCAGACCGGCGCGCCGGCAGAGCTGCAGGACCTCTCCGAACAACCCCGCGAGTACCGCCAGGTGCCGCTGCCGGAAGGCAGCGATGCTGTCGTGGTCCGGGTGCTGGTTGGCTGCCAGTACGCGGTATGGCACTTCCTCGTAGGTCGCCTTCTCAATCTGCCGGGACGACGGTTTTCCCGTGCAGTAAGCGTACAGAAGGAGCTTCACCATCAGCGCCGGGTGATACGGGGGCTGGCCTCGCCCGTCGCCTCTCTCATATCTCGCCACAATCGGAGTCAAGTCCAGTGCGTCCACCACATCGCTGATGAACAGCGCCAGATGGCCTTCGGGCAGCCATTCCTGCAACACCGGCGGTAGCAGCAGCAGTTGATTCGGCGCGTACGGCTTGAATGTTTTCACACTACTACTATACCGTACGAGTGTTCCGTCTCGATGCCCTATCCTACCTGGCAATGAGAGTTGTTTCTCCGACAGGCTCCTAGTGGTGCTGCCATCGTGATGAGGCACGCCAAAAGAGAGTTCGATGCCTGGGGCCTTGTCTTTCTGGGGGAGTTCTACCCAAATCCCATCTTGGAGAGTTCTGCCTAACGTGGTCACAACTTCAGCTAAACGGGACAAACCTAGTTCGGTATATCCATTAGCCAAGAGACTTGCCGCGTGAAGCAGAAGAGGCTCGATATGAGTAGGCCACTCAGGAGCCTGTCCACGCTCCTCGAGTCTGGCTAGCGTGAGTTCAAGCCCATCACTGAACCCCCCGAACGCAAAGGGCATGACGCATGATTGCCAGTCCGGAGACTGTCCAAGGCGCTCTTGCCGTCTCTTCTCGTCATACTTGGTCAGGCCGTCACTTAGGTTCTTCAGGTAGACATCGCGCAGCTGTGGCAATACCTCCTCGAACTTGTATGGCAGACGTATGACACGATCGTGTACCGGTGAAAGCACCTGGCTTGCCTGGTCGTAGTATCTCAGACGGTCTTCGTAGATTTTGTTGGCTCGAATGTCAATAAGAATGATGTACAGACTTGGGTTCTTCCTTGCTGCATCGAGAACCATGCGTGTGATGTGTGGGTCACGAAATGAGTAACCAACGACGACCAGGAAGCGATACACAGACAATGAAAGCAGCCTGCCAGCTTCAATCAGCAGTTCTAGCAGAGGCTCTGGGTAGTCTGGCTTCTGCACTGGGTACAGTATGAGGTTCTCAGCGATCTCGCCAGTGAACAGCTTGACGGGGTTGTCACTGGGTTGTATTGGCAGTTTGAGGTAGCCTCCATGATTGCTCTGGTACCAAAACACCGATCCGTGCAGTTTGAACAGACGCACATGAGTACCGTCACGTTTCAAGACGGATTTGTCCCACCAAAGCTCAAAACCGTCTTCGTATCGGAGCTTATGCATTGCGCAGAACTGCTCCACGCAAGAGTCATAGTTCAGTGAGATGATGTCCAGAGGAGATGACTCTTCGACGAAACCAAGGAGATCCTTCAAATATTGCACCTTGTCGGGAGCGACAGAGGCCCTCGACCTGATGAAGGATCTCAAGCATTTGGCCAGAGGACCCTTGGGAGCGCAGTCTTCGAGCCGATACTTCCCACCCTCATAGAACCAAGTGTCGGATACGACATTGTCGTGTTTGTCTAGCAAATCAAGAGTCTCGAGCAGGACTTCGACGTCTGTTAACTCTTCCCCGAGACGCTTGCGGAGAATCTTCACGATTCGTTGCACAGTTTCACCTTGCCTGGAGTCCTGCAACGACTCGATGTAAGCGTCGACGAACTTGACTGTTGTTGGTACACCCGCAGCAACCGATGCACCAGCCCCGAAAAGAAAAAGGGCCTTGGAGTTTGTGCCTTCATTGGTACTTGACGTGACACCCATCTCTACTTCTCCTTTGACCACCCTACTAGGCGCGCCCGTTCGTTCCTAGTCGCCATATCCGGACAAGACTTGCCTCCGGTTAGTAACCAGTCAACTGACAGGGCCAGCACACTCGCGAATGCCTGCACCTCTTCTGACCATCTATTGAATGGCGTGATTCCTTCCTGCGTATGGCAGACACCGTACCAGGGAGCAAATACCTCTACTTCCATCATCACCCCGATGACCGTTGGCAGTCAATAGCCGGTGGCCTTGTGGGTGTTGACGAAGCTCAGGATGCAGTGACTGACTAGCGGGCTAGGAAGGTTTGGCTTCACATGTGTATATGACGGCGAGCATACCCATGCGTACAAGCTGCAAGTCTAACCCTTCTAACCCTACTATCCACGTGGAGAAGGGAACCGTCAGCGTCGAAAGCATGAAAGCAGTGCTTATGAATCAATACTAGTAGCCGGCTACTGTGCAATCACCCGGGCAATGGCCATCATGGAGATGCACCCGCTGAACTAAGCGCACTAAGCACTTTGTAGCCACCATTTTCGCCTGTTAGCTAGGAGCCTGTCGGAATAACCGTGCTGACGATGAGGCCATGCAGCGCAGGGTGGGGTTGGTGTGTCAGTTCACGAAGGACGGTGATGCGCAATGAACTCAAGTGCGCCCCGTCGCAGAGCTGCTCCCTTCCTATCAATGCCGAGGGGGCTGTTTCTCCGACAGGCTCCTAGCATTCTGTTCAACACCCTTAATAATGACTGCAAAGTACTTAATCTACTTAGTTGATGGTTGTCATCAACCGTCAGGCACTCTGCGACGGCATTCGCGATGGACTGAGCCTCGTCGGAGGCTTCATCAGGGCAGGCAGCTCCATTGTCGCGCCACAAGCGTTCCCTCAAGCCAACAATGCGAGCCGATCGCCGTCCCGAAAGATTACGTCACGCGGGGCTCCTGGCGTTGGCGGTGGGATTGACTGCCCGTCATGGAATAGCTTCTCAATCTCAGTCGCACCCGCGATGTCATTGATAGCCACAAGGCACTTCTGAACAAGTGTGACACTGAAGGAATAGGGTTCATACATTCTCATAGGTCCGTCGTGCACAAGACCCCAACCTTCGGGGTCATCCAAATCTGGCCTCCGGCTTGACCCTTCTCGGAATAGGTTGTCTCGGATTTCGATGCAACTGGTTTGGGGTCTTCCTCGTGTCTCGGAGCCCATGCCGACGAGTGAAGCTCCATGAATCGTGTTCCGGAGTCCAGCCAGAAGTGTGAGCAAACCATCGTACTTCGTGATAATTAACTCATGAAGGTCTCTTCCTTTTTCGCGTAGTTCATTCCTGAACTGATTGTTGTGAAACGATGTGTACTTCTCCGGGGGCTTTGCTATGTTGTACGTACGATGAGCGATGCGAGCCTGAGCATCAATTGCGCCAGACAACAGAAGCGTCAAGTAATCGAAGTGATACATCATGTGGCTTCTCGTGTCGTCGTCCTGCGGGGCATAGAACTGGAACCCAATGGCGTCGCGTGCCTGCAGTGCTCGTGAAGCTCTCTCAAGAACTGCTTGTGCAACGCCCGCCGTGTCATCTTTGCGATTCTTGCTTGCGAAGAGGCAGGCACTGAAGTACGGCCACATTTCTGGAAGGTGGTGACGTGCCAACGCCCAGTAGAACACCCACCTACCCTTGATTCGGATGTTTGCTCGCCACGTGTAGTCATCTCGCGAGCGCAAGAACAGACCCAGCACCTTCAGCGCCTCACAAGGAGTGCGAGGGTTCAGTTGGCGGATTCCTGGTTCATGCCTGTGCTGAAGAATCTTCGTTGAGTAAGTAACCAGAATGTCGCTCTCAAGTGGGTGTGGGTAGTCGACAGGCAATCGGGTCTCAGATAGCTGAATTGTCGGAAGGCACCCAAGCTCATGAATAACGGATAGAGCTTCTGCTTCTTCACAAGGAAGTAGGCTCAGACCACCTGAGTCAAGGGTGAGCCAGAGATCACGTTCGCCGGGTCCACGCACAAAAGGGCTTGGCAGTTCATGAGGATTGCGGTTGTTCCATTCGATAGGCTCAATCATTGCGCTCGTCTGGTTGATGCTCACCGATATTTGCAGAACCACGGGAGGACCAGTCAAGTTCCGTCGGGACAAACCTATACCAGTCTGCTACAGCGCACGCCAGAAGTGCCACCAGCGCGTAGACAACGGTGGCAGTGAGTCCCACCTTAGTCTAGCCCCTGTCCTAAAGATGGGGTTCACCTCATCCAAAGTCAGTTGCGCCGCGTGTCTACCACTGATAGCCCCTACTTGATCATCATGTTTGGCAGCCAAAGGATTAGTTGGGGAAACACTACACACAGAAGCAACCCGACTACAATCAAGGCAACAAAAGGCACGATTCCTCGAATGATGTCGGCTGTAGTAAGACCAAGTACCTGAGGCGCTGAACCTTTGACGAAGAATATTGCGGGAGCAAAAGGTGGGGTGTTAAAGGACATCTGAAGGTTGATGATAATCATCATCCCGAACCACAACGGGTCCATCCCAAGCTTGACCGACAAGGGAGCGATGATGGGGACAATGATGAAGAGGATACCTATCCAGTCAATGAACATGCCGAGCAGGAATACCATCAGCATGATTACGGCGAAGGCACCCCAATTCCCCCCGGGCGCCGAGAGAATCAAGTCCTCCACAACATGACCACATCCCAGCATCAAGAACACACCAACGAGAGCAAATGACATTGCTCCAATGAACAGCACAAAACTCGAGATGCGCATTGTCTCAAGGGACACTTCTTTCAACACTTGGAAAGTGAATTTGTGATAGACAACTGCAAGTAGCGTTGCAGCAGTGGCCCCGACTGCCGCAGCCTCAGTCGGTGGTGCAATGCCAAAAAAGATGCTGCCCAACACTGCGGAGATCAACAGCGCAGGAGGAAGCAGCGACTTGGCAAGTATGGCAGTCTTCGCTATGAAAGGTACGTTCCGTTCCTCAATAGGCACGGGAGGTCCGTCAGAAGGCCGCAGAATGCAACGCACCACAATGTAGACAGAGTACAGTCCAGCAAGCGTCAGTCCCGGGAATACCGCAGCCATGAATAGCTTGCCTACGGACAACTGAGCCATCGGGCCGTACACGACAAGCATAATGCTCGGCGGGATCAGTATTCCAAGGGTTCCGCCGACACAGCACGTGCCAGCCGCCAGCCCCTTGTCATAGCCTTTCCCAATCATCGATGGCAAGGCAACCAGCGTGAGCATGGTGACCGAAGCAGCAATGACGCCTACGCAAGCAGCCATTATGGTGCCTATCAGCACGGTAGTCACTGCAAGACCACCACGGAAGCCACCAAGCCACAAGTAGAGTGCGTCATAGAGAGTTCCCGCGATGCCTGACCTTTCCAACATGAGTCCCATGAACACGAATAGAGGGACTGCGACCAGGCTGTAGTTTTGTACCAAGTCATAGGCACGCTGATAGAGAATCTGAGCGGTTGTCTCTGTTCCTAGGGTGGCAATACCTACAAGCAGAGCCATGCCACCAATTACATAGGCCAGCGGAAAGCCGACAAGGATGCCAGTGAGTACGGCCCCAAACAGAACAAAGGTAATGATCTCCGGGCTCAACTCAATCATAAGCTTTCCCTTTCAGGAGAACATGGGTGTCCCGCACGAACTGGGCAAGGACCTGCAATGCGAGCAGGCAGAAGCCGATAAAGAAGACTGTCCTGAAAGGAGCCGCAGGAGGATACCAGTAACTCTCGGTGCGGATTTCACCTTCGACCCAGGCCTTCCACATCCAAGTACCTGAGACGCGGATGAACGCAGCCAAGAGTGGTGCAAGCAGAAAGACTGTGCAGAGTGTGTCCACAAGTGCTTGGCGACGAGCTGACATCTTGGAATAGAAGATGTCAATCCGTACTTGTCCGTGATGTTTCTGCGTATACGCCAGTCCTAGCATGATTATAGACCCGCTCACCATCATGGAACTCAAATGAGCCCATGAGGTTGGCGCATTGAAGGCGTATCTCATCACAACCTCGAAGGTGAGAGTTGCTACCAGCGCCACAGAAAGCCATCTCGTAACCAGTCCGGTCTTCTCACTAATACTGTCTATGATTCTTAGTAGCTGTCTAATCATGTTGACACGAACCTTTTCCTCCTCAGGGGCCCAGGCTCCCCAAGGGCCCAGGCTCCGGAGTAAGACTAGGTGGACATGCGGTCTGACCTAGAGGTTTTGGTTAAAGACGAGGGAAAGTCATCCTGACCGCCTTTTTGTAAGCCTGCTGCGATTCGTAGACTCCGGCGTAGAAGAGGTCGTCGCTGCACTTCTCAGCATAGAACTCCTCCGCCGCTACCGCGAAGTCATTTTCAATTTCGGTTGACAGGAACTGCACATCGCAACCATAGTCAACGAACTTCGCGAGATTCTCAGCATCGGATACAAGCATCTGAGAATAGAGCCGGATAGCCGCCTGCTGGGATATTCGCTCAACCAGACATTTCAGGTCGTCAGGCAATGCTTCCCATGATTCGCGACAGACTGTAAACGGCAGATACTCCATAGGCTGACGCACGCCCGACAGGTATACATGCTCGCCTACTTCATTTAGACCAACTGCCCATTCATTTGTTGGATTGGAACACTCGAAGGCATCGATAACGCCGCGCTGCATGGATTCGTAGATTTCCAGGTGAGAAAAGAACACCATGGAAGCGCCCATCCGATTGAGCACCTCGGCGCCGTCACCTGCACCACGAATCTTCAATCCCTTGAAGTCAGAAGATTTTTCAATCGGAGTCGCCGAATGGAGAAATACTTCTGGCGTCGATATAAGGCCGCTCGCAGGTATCGCATAGACATTGTAGTCCGCTATGGCTTCGTTCAAAAAGCCTGCACCACCACCATCGTAGAGCCAGCCAAGAAACTCAACTGGAGAGAGACCTCCCACTACATATGTGAAGATTCCACCTGTCGGGATATGCTCCATCCAGTACATGGGACAATTCTGAGCACAGTCGAGAACGCCAGTGTCCAGACCATCAAACTCTTTCGTCTTAGGCACGATGGAGCCACCAGCAAAAGGCTCTATGTTAAGTCTGCCGCCGCTGGCGAGGGAGATATCTTCACACACTCGCGCGAAGTTCTCGTAGTATGGCTCTCCCGGTTGGTTGTGAGATTGCCCAGCCCAGTTGATAGCCTCTGCCGCTGGTGCCGCTGGGACTACCTGTTCTTCCTCTTCCTCAGGAGCCTGCGCCTCCTCTTCGGCATCAGGTACTGCTGCCTCAGGAGCGCAGCCGGTAACAACCAAACCTGCAACAAGCACTACTGACAGAACCAGGACAACTAACTTGCTCTTCATCTATCCTCTATCCTCCTTCATGCATTCCTTCTGCTCAGTCTTTCCTGAGTGCCTCTGCTTCATGTAGTATCCCTCCTCTGGTGCGCAGTTATGGTGCCGATAACGACGGCACAGTACACAGGACGGGGAGCCTGACTGAAAGAAAGCTAGCCGGGTATTACTCCTCTCTGGCCACCCCCGATTCGATCACTTCTTGCTAGTTCTCACCACCCTGACTCCACCGAAGGGCTGTTCAGTCAAGGTTTGATGACTCTGCCTCATTTGAACACCAAAGTTGCTTCTGGTTGCTCATGTGCGGTATGCGGGCGCCATTGTACTCGCACGTGCTTTGGAAAGCAACACCGGAATTGCCTCGGCTCTACGCTGTTAAGTGTGATGGAGGTGGAACAAGTTGAAAGCACGAAAGCAGTGCTTATGAATCAATACTAGTAGCCGGCTACCGTGCAATCACCCGGGCAATGGCCATCATGAACATGCATCCGCTGAACTAAGCACATTAAGCACTTTGTAGCCATCATTTCTGTCTGTTAGCTAGCATCCAGTCCAAAACCCTTAATAATGACTGCAAAGTACTTAATGTACTTAGCTGATGGTTGCCATCAACCCTGAGGTACTCTGCGACGGCATGTGAGGCGGGTACGTTCATCAGCACGTTCGCCGTGAGCGTTCATTGGCGGAGGGTTTGAAGGGTTAAGCCACTCATGAGGAGGAGTAAGTGGGATAATCAAGAAGTGATTGTTGGTGAACTTTCACAAAGCGGATCGGAGTTCCCTTATCTTGTGATCAATGACACGTTCTGCATCTTGACCGGCAAGTTTGAGTCCTACCATTTCCTCTAGGTCATCATCTGTCAGGCAGACAATCATTTCATCGTGATGAACCCATCTATCAGCTAGCTCCTTCTTGCCGGAGTCATTAAGTCCTGCTCGACAGACGATGATTCCAAAATTCCCCAGTTTCTTAGGCCCGAAGTACTTGCTGGTTATGACTATTTGGTCCTTTGGCAATGTGTCTGAGTAGTTCTTGGCGTCCATGATGACGGCCAGTGCGAAGTATGCAGTTCTGACATGGGCCCAAAAACCAGAGGCCTCGTGGGGAATATGGTAGATCATATCGCGCCGATGAATACCACTTTCGGTTGATGCTTCGTACAAGGGTTCAAGTAAAGGAGGAACGAAGCAGAAGGACAATATGGCCTGACAGAGTTTCTGGTACTCAGGCCAAGTCTCCTGCCCAGGCGGCAATCTCCTGAGTTGTACAATCAGCGGATCGTCAGAAGCTTTCGCAGTGTAGGGCTTCTGTTCCTCAGGAGGGTAGTAGGAAGTGGACACTCTGGCGAGATTGCCGTAGGTAAGGCTGTCGTATCGAGAAAAGGTATTGATTGAATCTAGGACATGTCTGGGAATCTGCACACTTGGGATTTCGAATCGGCCCAGAGACTCGAAGGTCTTGCCCAATTGTTCGAGAGGGAAGTTCAGTTGTGAGAACACCTGCATCGAACATTGAATCGCCTCCGTCACGGGCACTAGTGCCCTCTCAAGTGCTGCCTGTTGGTCTACGATGCCGGAAAAGAGTTCTTTCGGAATTGAACCGAACACCCGCCCCTGCCACTCCTTGAGGCTTTCTGTGAGACGCCGGTAGGGCTCTAAGAGGGGGGCGATGGTTTCCACAATCTGTATGTCATCTTCGCGTCCCAAGTTCTCCAATAGACTCAAGCTCAGACCCCACGATATGGAAGGCTTGGACGCCAACATACTTGCCATTCTCCGCTTCGCGTGGAGGGATCCAGTCTTGGACATGGTGACTGCAATCTGATCAGCTTCCTCAGGCAGTTCCCGATTCTGCGAGATGACGGTCTCCATTGCCTTGAGTCGATCATCGTCAGTACCCTTGGACTGTGCTCGCACCACTTTCCAAAGGTCATTGTCGGGATTCCTTTCGAAGAGAAACACCCTTGCCTTATGCCCCTCTTCAGAACTGCCGTCTTTCGATACTCGCATACCAGATCACCTCAATCCTGGATAGGACTGGGACGCACGGACAACACCTTATTTCGTAAGGATTGCCATTCATGCCTCTCGTTTTCCTATGCATCACCCTCAAGATTCCATTGAGTCAGTATGGCGGTGTTCTGCGCGACACGTCAATGCACGCATCGCCTCACTCTGCAGTGATACCCAGTCACCATTCGTTGAAAGCACGAAAGCAGTGCTTATGAATCAGAATACTAGAGGCGACGCTCAGAGGGATGCATGTTCCTGTACGGGTCCAAGTAGTCTTGCCGATCCAGTTTGGCTGTTTTGAGACCATGAAATCTGTGGCTCTGCTGTACCTGCAATGCGAGGCATGAAGCCTCAGGGTAGGCAGGTGCTAGCTCGATGATGTTGGTGAGGTCGACGGCACTTCCCCAGACATCATACTGCTCTCTCTCCGGTAGGTCATAAGGCTCACTGGCAATCGTCGCAAAAGGCCACAACGTGGCCGTGGACCACTATGCGGATTCTCTCCCCCATCTGGAGGCCCATCTTGTCGCACCACCAGTCGAGCGTCGATTTGCCGGTAGTGGTTCTGGCAGCGCGGCTGTACAAGTCGATACGGCGATGTCGGAGATGAAGGTGCAGTCGCTCTTCGTCAGCATGATGCCAACAGGCAACGACTGCGGTTTTCGCACGCAATGGCTCAGGCGTCATCGGCTAGAAGTTCAGCGGTGTGAATCTTCAACGCCTTGGCGATAGCCACCATCTCGTAGTCCATCACAGGCCTTTCACCCTTCTCAATCCGGGAGACCATGGCCTGGTCGATGTTCAAACCCTGAACGTCAAGCCGTGCGGCCAGGTCTTTCTGGGTGACGTGCGCCCGCTTTCTGAGTTCGCGTAGGCGAGGACCGATCACATTCCTGTCATCACTCACGCGAGCGATTCTATTGGCTATGTCCCACGAACATATGTACGTGATACATATTTCGTGACAGAATATGCGTATTAGCTTGGTGACGTGTCAGGCCAAGAGGATGGGAGGTGTGTCATGAAGCGATGTGTTAACTGTGGCGAAGAACTCCCGAAGAATGCCAGCTACTGTGGTGTCTGTGGCACCCCAGTCGTCAACAGCCAAAAGACCGACGATCGAGCATTGTCGACGCGAAGGTCATTGCCGTGGTGGGGAGGAGTCCTTATCGCAATCGGTGTCATCGCAGTCATCATCGTGGTCTGGACTCAGCTTCAGCCACGAACAGTCTATGTGCCGACACCGATGCAACCTGCTCCGAGTGAACCAGCACCGGCACAAACACAGACAATCCGGGCGACGATGTATGCGGGCGCATACATGCAGGTACCGAGCAACCCAGCGAAATATGGAGCACGTCTCGCCGCAGGACAGATCGTGACCGGTACGATGAGGCTGACCGGTGCCTACATATCTAACGACTGGAGTTATGCAGTCAGCTTGAAGGTGTTCGACCCCAAGGCTGGTCTCGCATACACGTGGTCTGGAACCTTCGGAGAGGGGGGCGCCTACCGCGAGTTTTCATTCACAGCACCATACGATGGCGAGTACACACTCCAGGTCCAGCACTGGAGTTACGGCGCGCGAGACTTGTTGATCGAGATTCAACCAACTGGTTGGAGTCAATTGTAAACCTGACTCGGGTATCAGAGGAAGGTTTCAAGTCGAGTGAACGCTGATGTGTCTCAGATGCGTTTCGTGAACCGGTCACTTGCGTGAAGGTCTGTGTTTGGCCTTCTTGATAACCTTGCCAGTTGGTCCAACCTGCGATACTGGTCTGGGAAAGAAGTCTGAGCCTACTTCATCGTATTGTTCGAGAATCTCAATCCGCGGATGTTCGTCGGGTGGATGTATCATCACCTTGGCTGCAGTTGACCTCTCATGGCCTTCAACCTCAAGCATCAGGTGTAGCCAGTAGACCATCCCATCAACAAGACATTCCTGATGCTCATGCCAGAGAACGTCTGCAACAATGCCCCGGTGCCCGATGGCCATTACATTGATGACTGCGGGCAAACCAGAGGCGGGCAATGATACCTGCGTGTGTGGAACCTCATCTCCAAGGAAGAAGTCAACCAACCGGAGTCCGTGTATCTCGGGGTCATCACCCACCAGGTGAAGAACTCGAAGCCAGCCGATAAGGTGGTGGACTGGGTCTCTCTGGAACAGACGGCAACGAACAGCCTGATTGCGGATTCTGCACAGAAGAAGACACGTGAGGCCATCGTAGTCGACGGTCCAGAGACACTGCACTTTCGGACGAAGGAAGACTCGTCTCACAGCGCTGTGGAGAAGACCGAGCGTTCCTGTGTTCTCTTCGACGGGATTGACCATTGTGTAGGCATTCTACCACTAGCTCAGACGCTAGAGTGTGATGGGTATTCCCCCCATCGTATGGCTTGTTGGCAGTATAACGGCCAACTGGTGTGAATCGTGTGGTGATGAATGTTGAAATGTTGAATCACGAATAAAGTACGTACTTTATAAGCATATTGAACAATACATTTGCGTCTGTTCATCAACGAACTACTGTGTTCTTGAGTCAACAGCAGTTGGCAATCAAGAACAGGAGGTCGTCAGATGAGCCGGAAACGCCAGACCAGACCAGAGCAGGTGCCCATGAAACCCGGGCAACCTGCGAACCCCGAACCTGAGCCAGAAGAGTCTTCACCTGAAGTCCAGGTCGAGACACCCACCACAGAGAGCCCTCAGGAGCCAGTCGAACAGCCTGCTGAGAGTCCTCAACCTGAAGGTGAACCCGAAGCTCCTCCATCTGCAGGTGAACCTGCACCGCCTCAACCCTCTGAGCAGCCACAGCCTGAGCCTATGCCGGTGTCCCTCTCGGACATCCTGAATGCCATCAACGATGTCCGGCAGCTGCTCCAGGACCAGCACGAGCTCTTGCTTACCTTTCAGTCTGCCAAGCGTCGAGCTCCTATGCTCCCGAACGGTGGCAAGGTCCAGGTCGTCGACAAGCAGACGGGAGAGGTCTTCCTCTCCAAGAACGGCACCTACAAGACGCTGCTCAAGCGGGGAGCCCTGAAGGAACTCGTCGACAAGGGCATCTTTGGCACCGAGCCCGAGAAGAACAGCTTCGGCTGGTACGCGCTCAAACGAGCCTGGCCCGACCGGTTCGAGGAGCAGGCAGTCAGCACGTCTGAAGGGCAGAGTGGACCCGCAGTCGCTGGCTGAGGGATTGCTCACCCAGGCCAAAGAGACACTCAAGCGGGACGGTCACCACGCGCCGATGCTGTTCGTCAACGGCAAGCGTGAGAACACAATCGTCCTGCTTGAGTTCAACACACCTGATGAGAAGTATGGGGCGATGTATGTCATCGGGAGACGTCTCGCCCAGATAAGGCCTGTATGTGTGGCCTTCGTCTCGGAAGCCTGGATGAGCACCCAGATGCCCGCTGATGGCCAGATGGTTGTCGACATGCCTGACAGACAGGAAGCGTTGGGTGTGACTGCCCAGACGAGACGACTGAGGACCTGGTCGGTCGTCGTGCCATTCGTGCACATCGGGCAGGAGTTCGTATTCGGCGAGGCCATCCAGGGTTCAGATGTGGATACCTACCTGCTCGAGTATTTCTGGAAGGGAGTGCTCGACGGGGAACGTTGATTTCGGAGGTTCGACGATGGATGTAGAGCAAGCGATTGGTATCGCCCTTGACCGGGCGAGGACAACCCCGGAACGTGAGGCGATGATGTTCATCTTCGGAACACATGGCGAGCCGTATCAGGTGGAGTTCGCCACCAAGAGCATCGCCTACGGCCTGATTGCCATGCTCGGCGAGGGCCTTGCGTTTCTTAGGCCTGAGTGTGTCGTGCTGATGGTGGTCAAGGAGAGCGACTACTGGGTCTGGGCTGGTACCCGTGATAGGCAACGGATATCCAGACGGGTGCCATTTAGCTTTGACGATGGGGTGGTGCTGTTCGATGAGCCAGTGGGGGATAACCAGCTGGCTTTGTTCCCGCTGGACCTGTTCTGGGATGGAGTATTCAAAGAGGAGGTATGACAATGACAAGACTGTCGGAAGTTAGACCACAGATGGGGGGCTTCAGCCGATTGCTGTGCCCGGAGCAAGACGACTCGGATGGTGCTGCACGGCAGGCAGTCACCCTGGCCTTGGAGAGAGCACGGGAAGACAGGCCCCCGAAGATGACGCTGCTCGTGTTCGTCGACCGTGATGACGTCATCGTGCACATGGACGTCTTCAATCCTGAATCGGTGGGCGTGCTGGTGCTCTCCCTCGGGAGCAAGCTCGCATTCCTGAGACCGCAGTGCCTTGCCGTTGTGGAACGGAGTGGAGAGGGCACCATCAGGGTATCTGCGCAGACATATGACCAGCATACCTACGCAGTCAACTTCAGGGGGATGGCCGAGCCCGTGCCGACCAGTGAGTTTGACTCCTTCCTGTTCGAGTCCTTCTGGTCTGGGGTCAGTGAAGAAGGACAAGACGAGTGAAGTTCCTGATAGGGAGGGTAGTGGTCACCCGTGGGGTCCATGCCCGGATGGTCGACGACAGAACGTTCATGGAGTTCATCGGCAGGTGTCTCGGCAGGCACATGGATGGCGACTGGGGCGAGGTCGACCGCGAGGACAGGCAGACCAATGAGGATGCCCTGAAGGTCGGCAACCGTCTTTTGTCGGCCTACTCCCACGTTGACAACACTCGCGTCTGGGTCATCACCGAGGCAGACAGGTCAGTCACAACGGTTCTGTTCCCGGATGAGTACTAGGAGGTTCAGCGATGGATATCCAACAGGCAATCGATGACTCCCTTGAGCGGGCGCAACCGGTCATCAGGGGCGACAGGAAGCAGATGCTGATTGTGTCCGACATCGACGGTGATGTCATCCAGTTCGAGTTCGAGACACCGAGGCTTACATACCCGATGATGCATAAGACCGGCGTTCAGGTCGCGTACCTCCATCCCGAGTGCGTGGTCCTGGTGACCAGGAGCGGTGATTACCTCACGGTTGCAGGCAAGACGCGAGATGACCAGCAGGAGTGGATGCTCATACCCATTGTTGGCAATGAACTTGGTCATCCTATTCCACTGGAGCGTGTCTTGTACCAGTCGGTCGACCTCTTCTGGGATGGGGTCCGTGAAGAAGACTGACAAGACATTCAGCCCTGAAGACCTCGTCGACATGGGCAAGAGGGCCTGCGATATCTATGTCCCCAACAGGCAGATGACAGACGGGGACATCCAGCTTGTGATGCGCTGGGTTGGCAGACTGGCACCTGATGTCCAGTTCCTCTATGACAAGGTTGAGTATGGCCCGAAAGCATTAGGACTGATGCTGTTTGTGACGGCATGTGTGTTCCCCGAGTTCTACAACAGGCATGAGCTTGGCCCGAGAGATTGAGGGAAAAATCCCGACTATGTCATTAGCTATGTCAGGAGCCCGGAAGTGCGCTGGACATCTACCCCATCGGGGGTTTATAACACGGAGGCGTGACTACCATGGCAACCAAATCAAACGTGAAGGCTGAGCCTGCTATCGACAGGATTGCTGTCTATTGCCGGGTGTCGAGCGAGGAGCAGCGTGAGAAGCAATCTATCCAGATGCAGGTCAGCGCAGCTGAGCACTACGTCGGCATGCAGCAATCTGGCGGCAGAGAAGTGGCCATCTCTGGCTGGTATCTTGATGACGGCATCTCGGGCACCATCCAGATAGCTGAGCGTGAGCAAGGCCACAGGCTACTTGAGGATGCCCAGAAGGGCCAGTTCACCAGGCTTCTAGTCTGGAAGCTCGACCGTCTCGGCAGGCACGTCAGCATCATCCTGAATCTTGCCGATGAGTTCGAGCGCCTAGGCATCACCATTACGAGCATCACCGAGCCCTTCGACACGTCGAACTCTGCAGGCAGGCTCATGGTGAATATCCTTGCCAGCTTTGCCGACTTCGAGCACGACACTATTATCGAGCGGTCCATCGCGGGCACGAACGAGCGAGCACGAGCTGGACAGTGGCTCGGGGGCATCGTCCCATATGGATACGAGGTCCTCGGAGCCAAGAGGGATGCGAGACTCTTGGTGAGTGAGCACCAGCTGCCGAGCGTGGCCATGACGGAAGCTGATGTGGTCAGGCTCATCTATCGGAGATTGGCCGAGGACAAACACAGTTGCGTGCAGATCGCCGACGAGCTCAACTCGCTGGGGGTGCCACCGGCCTATGTGAAAGACAACCGTCAAATCAAGCGTGGCAAGCGCAAGACGAATACCGCTGGCATCTGGCGACCATCACGTATCAGGAACCTGGTCATCAATCCGGTGTACAAGGGGACCCACGTGTACGGTCGACGGTCACGCAAGAGCAGGCAGACAATTGAGCGCTCAGTACCCGCGATTGTCACTGAGGACCTGTGGGATGAAGCTCAGCGCACGCTTCATCAGAACCTCATCAACTCGCCCAGGAACTGCCACAGGCAATACCTGCTGCACGGGCTTATCAAGTGCGGCCACTGCGGGTTGACGTACACGGGGTGCATCTATCACGGCAAGGACCGGTACTACCGCTGCAACGGCAAGACAGCATATCGCGGGCCAACGCGCGGCAAGTGTCCCGGGAAGATTGTCAAAGCTGAGCCCATTGAAGACGCTGTCTGGGCTGAGATTGAACACCTGCTGCTGACGCCGAATGAGGTATTGCTGAAGCTCGACGAACTGGACGCCGACAGTGGCCGCCGACATGCTGTTCTGGAAGCTGAGAAGCTCACGCTTACGAGAACTATCGCCGACAAGGACAACGAGCGAGCTCGTGTAGTGGGCCTGTACCGGAAGGGGATAATCACGGTTGATGACCTTGAAGGCCAGTTGGCGACGGTCAAAGCCGAGACGAAAGCTGCACAGGCGAGGCTCACCCACATCGAGCAGGAACTCACCAACACCGAGTTGCGCAAGGTGCAGTTCACGACCATCGAGGACCGTCTTGGTGAGATACGGTCGATACTCGATGGTGGCCTGACCTACCAGGTGAAGCGGCAGATTGTGGAACTCCTGGTTACGCAGGTGAAGGTCACGACAGTCGGTGAGGGTACTAGCAGGCACATAGACGCCGAGGTGACCTTTGCGTTCGACCAGAACGCGCTATGTAGTGGCTACACGAACAGGGGTTCATGGCCCCGACCAGCATGAAGCTGGCGGGAAAGGTCACGCTGCCCTGTGCCCGGCTCACGGTCACCACGCGGTCCTCCATCGGCTGCCGCAGGGACTCGAGCGTCGAGTGGCCGAACTCCGGGAACTCATCCAGGAAGAGCACGCCCCGGTGGCTGAGAGTGATCTCTCCGGGACGGGGGGACTGACCTCCTCCGACGAGGCCTGCGTGGGAGATGGTGTAGTGTGGGCTGCGGAATGGCCTCTCGCGCACGAGCGGTTGCCCGCTGGAGAGCAACCCTGTCACGCTGAATATCTTCGTGACCTCGAGGGCTTCATCGAACGAGAGCGGAGGGAGGACGGTTGGCAGGCACCGGGCGAGCATGGTCTTGCCGCTTCCCGGAGGGCCGACCATGAGCACGTTGTGCCGACCTGCCGCGGCCACCTCGAGAGCGCGTTTGGCGTGCTCCTGCCCCTTGACATAACGCAAGTCAAATGAGTCCTCGGCCGGCGGCGGCGCAGCGATTTCCTGCGGAGCCGGCTCGGGCAGGGCAACATCTCCCTTGAGGAAGCCGACGAGCTGCGCGAGGGACTCGGGTGCGAGCACCTCGACACCCCGTACCAGCGAGGCCTCCTGCCGGTCGTCGAGCGGAACACACACCTTCGCCATGCCTGCGCCGCGCACGATTGATACCATCGGTAGCATTCCGTGGGTGTGGCGCAGTCGTCCGTCCAGCGACAGCTCGCCGAGGAACACCGTGTCGCGCACGTCGGCATGCAGCTGCCCCGAGCTCACGAGCAGCCCGACGGCGATGGCAAGGTCGTATGACGGGCCCTCTTTCTTGAGGTCTGCCGGCGCCAAGTTCACCGTGATGCGCCTGGTGGGGAACTTGAAGCCCGAGTTGCGTATGGCGGACCGGACGCGCTCGCGCGCCTCCTGGACAGCCTTGTCGGGGAGACCAACGATGGCGAATGTGGGGAGGCCGGCGGAGATATCCACCTCGACCTCGACGAGTGCGCCATCAAGTCCGACGACAGCGCAGCTCATCACCTTGGCCAGCATGTGGTTCTAGTACCTGCCTTCCCTATTCGCCAAGAGCCACCACCACCGCGTATTCGCGACAGTCTGACAGGCTGACAGTCATGGATTTGAGACCCAGCGATTCGAACCTTTCGAGCGCCCGGCCATGGAGATGGACGATGGGCTTGCCGCTTTCGGCGGAGAGGATCTCGATGTCCTTCCAGCTGACGCCGCGCATCCCCGTTCCAAGGGCCTTCATGACCGCTTCCTTGGCAGCGAACCGTGTGGCCAGGGACGGTGTGCGGTTGCGGTAGGCGGCTATCTCGCGCTCGGTGTAGACCCTGCGCAGAAAGCGGTCGCCGAACCTCTCGATTGCCTCGGCGATGCGGGGAATCTCTATGATGTCGACGCCGATCTCTGTCATGGAACGAAGACCTGCAGGCACCCACGGGATTTCGTATGCAGCAGGGGAACTGGCCACGGAAGCGGGCGCGAACCGTCAGGAATGGTAGCAGCAATGCCGTGGGGGGACAATAGGAGGGGCAGGGTCCGTAATCCGTGGATTGATGGAAAGGGTGGGTATATGTGGGCTTTGCCGCCACGCTGAGGCGGTTTCTTGGACGGTGATGGGCCGTTGGTCCGGCGTCGAAGACGCTCAGTATCAACCGGAGAGCACGGATGAGAGCAA
>JAUVZB010000136.1 GCA_030602785.1 Dehalococcoidia bacterium | reverse complement strand
AACGAGGACAGCGCAGGCGCCATCGTCGATATCGGGTTCATGATCGGGAGTCACATCGTCTGGAGCCGTACCGTCACCCTCGCCACTGCCGGGTACTGGTACTGGGCACACCCACACTACACCCTTCTCTCAGACTATCAGATCGTCGCCCGGTTCAGGGTCACCGCCAACGACGGTGGCTCGGCTGAGGGCGATCACGTCCACATGCACGTCAGCGGGTTCTTTCTTGATCCATACACATCGCCGTGATCCTGGGAGGTGTTGATGCTCTACAAGGTAGAGTGCCCGACCCTTGCGAACACGACCAAGTACTCGCCCGTCGTCACCCGCTGCCGCGTCTATCCCGGCATGGTCACCGGGGTCTGGGTGGGCTTCCCCAAGGGTTGCTATGGCCTCTGCCACCTCCAGGTTTGGCACCAGGGTCTTCCTGTCTGGCCCTGGAGTCCAGCCGACTCCTTTCACTGGAACGACTACATGTTCTCCTTCGCCGATCGCTTCCCGCTGACCGCAGAGCCCTTTGAGTTCGTCATCAAGACCTGGAACCTCGACGACTTCTATCCTCATATGCCCACCTTCATGGTCCTCGTCGAGCCTGCCCCGCCCCCCGGGGAGCTGGACGCGCTTTCTCGGACCCTCGAGGCCCTGGCCGCCATGAGAGGAGCTTGACCGTGCCAGAGATACTACCAGACCACGTACCAAGTCCCCGGACTCCGCTGGTCTGGGATGGCACCAGATACAGAGCAGTCCGTGGGCACACCGACGGCACGGTCCAGGTGCGGGGCGAGAATCAGTTGTTCAGCTTCGAGTCTCCTCTTCTACGACGCATCATCACCGCTATCTCGGGCGCAGACGGATACATCGACTCAGTCACTCCAGGGGACGGGCGAGTTTGGGAGATCACCAACGTGGTCGCTCAGGATCGTACATCCCCCACTACAAGGCACGCATATATCCAAGTACGCGGTGCTATCGAAGCAATGTTCTATGACCAGGTACAAGCCTTTGGAACGTTTGGCTTGAGCCATTGGCATGGTCACGTCTGGTTGGAACACGATGACGTGATACGCGTGTACTTCGATGGAGCACTAGCTGGCGATAGTTGTCTGGTGGATGTCACCGGCTATCAGTTTCACAAGGAGATCTAGGGGGAAAGAATGCCACACGGAACGCCTGATTGGGGCCTTGTAGGGCCAATCTCCGTTCTGTACGGCCTGGACGACATGGCCGAGCAGGCTGTTCGCGTGGGGGCTGTATCTTCCTGGGATCGGATCGGCCACGTGGTCTTCTCGGACAACTTCAGAGAGGGCACGGGGGCTTGGCTTTCGATGATCTCGAGCGCAGATGGCCTCGTCTGTCCTTACACCGGAGAAGCTCTAAGCCCTCCCTTCTGCGTAAGGATGCTAAACGGCTCTGGCGGTGCCACCTACGCACGGATGCAGCATTACTTTGGC
>JAUVZB010000046.1 GCA_030602785.1 Dehalococcoidia bacterium | reverse complement strand
GAGGCTACACAGCGTAGGGCAGGGTTGGTGCGCCACTCCACGAAGGCCGGGGGTGCGCATTCAGTTCACCTGCGCCCCATGGCCGAGCTACTCCCTTCGTACCAATGCTGAGGGGGCTGTTTCTCCGACAGGTTCCTAGTCAGCGTGGAAGCTGGCCTTCCGCTTCTCCACGAACGCACCCGTCCCCTCCTCGAGGTCGGCGTGGCTCCAGCAGTGCGCGAAGCACTGGGTCTCAAGCACGAGGCCGTTGTCCAGCGTCTGGTCATAGCCGCTGTTGGTCGCAGTCTTCAGCATCTTGAGCGCGTGGGACGGCATGCCGGCGAGTTTCGTCGCGAACTTCCTGGCCTCGTCCAGCAACTGCTCAGGCGGGAACACGCGATTCACGAGGCCTATCTCATAGGCCCTCTGTGCCGTAATGTGCTCTCCGCTGTAGAGGAGTTCACGTGCCCGGCCGAGTCCTACCAGCCGCGAGAGGCGCTGAGTACCACCCATGCCGGGGATGAGGCCAAGCAGTATCTCAGGCTGTCCGAAGCGGGCGTTCTCAGAGGCAAACCTGATGTCGCACGCCATCGCCATCTCGCAGCCGCCGCCCAGCGCGTAGCCGTTCACAGCCGCGATGATGGGCTTGCCCATCGATTCCATGACGCGCGTCGCATCGTGTCCCAGCTTGGCGAACGGAAACATCTCCGGAGCGCTCTTGCCACGGAACTCGTTGATGTCGGCACCGGCCACAAAGGACTTCTCGCCCGAGCCCGTCATGATGATGGCGCGCACGTTCTCGTCCGCTTCCAGCATGGTAAATGCTGCGCCAAGCTCCGCAACGGTCGCCAGATTGAGCGCGTTGAGGACCTTTGGCCTGTTCACGGTGATGACCGCTATGGGCTTCGTAATCTCCACAATGAGGTTGTTGAACTCCATTTCTATCCTCCGTTGTCTCTGATCAATCGGCTACTTGGCCGAGTAGTCGTAGAACCCTCTTCCCGACTTGCGGCCGAAATAGCCCGCGGCCACGTACTTCTTCAGCAGCGGACAGGGCCTGTACTTCGGGTCGGAGAACCCGTCATACAGGACGTTCATCACGTGCAACAGCACGTCAAGGCCGATGAGGTCGGCCAGCTCCAGGGGGCCCATCGGATGGTTGAAGCCCAGCTTCACACAGGAGTCGATTGACTCAACGGTACCGACGCCCTCGTATAGGGTGTACATGGCCTCGTTCATCATCGGAACCATGATGCGGTTTGCGATGAATCCGGGGAAGTCATTCGCCTCGACGCCGCTCTTGCCGAACTTCACTGCAAGGGCGGCCGTTGCGTCATAGGTCTCTCTTGAGGTCGCGAGGCCGTTGATGACCTCCACGAGCTTCATGACCTGTGCCGGGTTGAAGAAGTGCATACCGACAACCTTGTCCGCACGACCCGTAGCGGCGGCCAGCCTGGTGACCGGAATCGAGGACGTGTTGGTTGCCAGGATGACGCCGGGACGACAGGCTTCATCCAGCCGTCTGAACAGGTCCAGCTTGAGTTCGAGAGTCTCTGTAGCAGCCTCGATGACGAAGTCCGCATCCTTCAGGTCGCCCAGCTCAGTGCTCGTCTTGATTCGGGCGAGTATGGCTTGCTTCTGCTCTTCGGTAATCCGTTCCTTGGCAACCTGCCGCGCCAGATTCTTGTGGATGTTGGCGAGTCCGCGGTCCACGAACTCCTGCTTGATGTCAGTCATGATGACCTTGAGTCCACCGACTTGCGAGGCTACCTGGGCGATACCGCTTCCCATGGTGCCTGCGCCGACAACGCCGACTGTCTCTATCTCCATATGGGTCCTCCTTGTGATTCGTGGCTGTCAGACCACTGTGCAGCGCGATTCAGTCTAGCAGTCGTATTGCTCGCAAAGCAATACAGCAGAGGCGCCCCTTGACGAGAGGGGCACGCGTCCCCCCGGCTGGTTGGCCGACATCCGGAAGGGACAAGGAAAAGCGGTGGCGCCTCCTGGAGACTCCACCGCTTCTTCTCTCTTTCGCTATGGTCGGGGTGAGAGGATTTGAACCTCCGACCTCATGGTCCCAAACCATGCGCGCTGCCAGCTGCGCCACACCCCGAACTCGCCCTTACAGGCGAGCATGGCTCGTCTTTCTACGCCGCCGCTGCCTTGGAGGCCTCAACCTTGGCCATCAGGGCCTTGTAGTTCTTGTCCACCATCGCCTGCATTTCCTGAATGTCTTCAGGCTTGAGGTGGCGCATCCGGCCCTGAGGCTTGACGTATTCCTCTACGGGCTTGAGCTTGGCCGGCTTCACGCTCATCGTGTAGACGCCGTTCACCACCTCGTACAGTGGAAAGACGCCGGTCTCCACGGCCAGCTTGCCAAGGTCTATAGTGAAATCGGCAGCAACGCGCCAGCCGGTCGGGCAGACCGAGTACACGTGGATGTAGGAGGGCCCCTTCGTCTCGGCGGCCTTCCTCACCTTGTTCATGTAGTCGAAGGGGTAGCTCACACACGCCGTGGCCAAGTACGGGATATTGTGGGCGGCCACAATGGAGGGCACGTCCTTCTTCTGTGTCTGCTGACCAGACTGGACTTTGCCAACCGGCGTTGTCGTCGTGGCTGCCCCATGCGGAGTGGAGCTTGACCGCTGAATGCCGGTGTTCATGTACGCCTCGTTGTCCATGCAGATGTACACGATATCGTGGCCGCGCTCCAGTGTGCCGGAAAGGGCAGCCATGCCGATGTCGGCCGTCGCACCGTCGCCGGCAAAGACAACGGTGTTTATCTTCCGCGGAGCCATCTTCCCCTTCTCCTGCAGAATCTCGTGTGCAGCAGAAATGCCCGACGCAACCGCCGAGGCGTTCTCAAACAGAGACTGCATCCACGGGACTTCCCATGCAACGTCAGGGTATATGGAACCGACGCCGGACCAGCAACTCGCCGGGCTGATGCAGATAGTGTCTTTGCCAAGTGTCTTCAGGGCGAGACGAATGTTGATGGAGAGGCCGCACCCCTGGCACGCTCTGTGACCGGGCGACAGGAGCTCCTCTTTCGATACGAGGTTCTTGCCAAACTTGATGAATTCACCTTCCATGGTTACCCCCTTATGCCTATCGTCTCGACCATTTCCTGCCGACCCTGCTCGCAGATCTCAATGCCGCGCTCGATTACCTGCTCGAACTCCACTACCTCGAGGTTGCGGCCGCACATCGCGCCGAGAATGCCCGCGACCTTGATATCTTTTCGGCTGTCGAAGAGCGCAGCCTTGACTTCGCCGATGATGGGGCCGGTCGGCCCGCCCAGTGTCGGGGCGCGGTCGAAAACGACAAGACGCTCAGCGCCTGCCACTGCCTCAGCGAGTTCCTCAAACGGGAAGGGTCTCCAGAGATGAAGTGTCAACAGCCCGACGCTCTCTCCCTGCTCGCGCTTGCGGTCAACGGCGATCTTTGCCGTCTCGCTCAGGGCGCCTACAGCCATGAGAAGCGTCTTGGCCCCGTCAGCCTTGTATGAGTCGATGGGGTTGTAGTAGCGCCCGAAACGGTCGCCGAAGTCCTTCCAGACTTCCTTGATAACGGCCTTCGACTCACGTATGCCGATATCCTGGGCCTTTTTCACCTCCGCATACGTGGCGGGGCTCACAACGTGGCCATAGGCCATCGGATTGTCAGGGTCATACGCGTAGGGGTGCTTGTAAGGTGGCAGGAAAGCGTCGACTTCCGCCTGCTCGGGCAGTATGACTGCCTCTGTGACATGGGAAAGCGTGAAGCCGTCGAGGTGAACCATGAACGGCAGAAGCACTCGCTGGTCTTCGGCAATGCGGAAGGCCGCCAGCGTCAAGTCGAAGATCTCCTGGTTGTTTGCCGCGAACGCCTGCAGCCAGCCGGTGTAGGTGGCGCTCATGGCATCGGAGTAGTCGCCCCAGATGTTTGCCGGCGGGCCGACGGCCCGGTTGGACACTGACATGACCACAGGAAGCCGCATGCCGGCAACGAAGTAGAGGACCTCGTGCATCAGGAAGAATCCCTGTGACGCGGACGCGGTGTACGATCGCGCTCCTGCGCCCGAGGCACCCCAACAAGCACTCATCGCGGAGTGCTCTGATTCAACCGGAATGAACGCAGCCTTCAGGTCGCCGTCGTTCACCATCTGGGATAGTCGCTCGATAATGTGTGTCTGTGGCGTGATTGGGTATGCCGCGACGACATCCACATCCGCCATCTTGGCGGCCTCAGCCGCAGCAAAAGAACCTTCGAGAGGTACTCGTCTGCTCATTACGCTCCCTCCTCGACCATAGTGATCGCATCTTTGGGGCAAACGCGAACGCAGATACCGCACCCCTTGCAGTAGAAGAGGTTGGGCTCGTACGTACCGTCCTCATTCTGCTTCATTGCGGCGTCGGGGCAGAGGAGCCAGCACATGCCGCACTTGATGCACTTGCTGTGGTCCACCACGGGCCTGTCAGTCCGCCAGTCGCCTGTCCGGTAGTTCTTAGCGCCCCCGGCATATGTCAGGATGTTGCCGAAGCGCATCTCCTGCCATGTTGGGAAGTCGGGTGGCCTCGTCTGATTCTTTGCCATCTGCTAGTCCTCCATGTCGAGCTCGTTGTACGCTCGAGTCATCGCCTCAATATTGCCACCGGCGCGAGCGCCGAACCTCTCTCTGAGCCGTTCTTCAAGCGACTCCATCTTGACCGCTCCGGTCAGACGATTGAGGGCTCCCATCATCGCGGTGTTGGCGATTGGCAGTTTGATGGTTTCCCGCGCGATCTGCAGACCGTCCACAGCTGCCACCGGCCACTTGAAGCCGTATTTCTCCTTCAACTCCTTCGCGCTCCTGGATGAGTTGATGATGATCTTGCCGGAATCCTTGAGTCCGACGGTCACATCAATCTGGTCCAGTAGCTTGGGGTCGATTACCACGAGGATGTCCGGCTTGGTGATGTCCGTTCTGATCCGTATGAACTCGTCGCTGATTCTCAGATACGCGATGACGGGCGCGCCACGTCGCTCCGGGCCGAAACTCGGAAAAGACTGGGCAAACTTCCCCTCATCGATAACCGCAGAGGCGAAAAGCTCCGCAGACGTAACAGAACCCATACCTCCCCGTCCATGCCACCTCACCTCAAGCATTTCAGGCATAGCGCGATACCTCCTTCAGTTGCTTCTGGAATGACGTGCGAACACGTATGAATGAATGGGAGTATGCGAAAACAGTTGGAAGGATGCTACTTGACATCGTGTGTTGAAGAGACATCCCAGCGTCCATTCTACCACAATCGTGGTCGTTGACCCAGTCCCCGCTATGCCGCAGGGAAGCACGCCACCTTCTCCTTGAGCTTGGCGTATCCTTCGGTCACTCGCTCCTGAATCTCTGCAATTTCGCCCGGCGACAGATGCCGGAATCGCCCCTGTGGCTTGAGATACTGCTCAACAGGCTTGAGCTTGGGCGGGTCTACGTTGAGCCGGTATCGCCCGTTCTCTACTTCGTAAAGAGGGAAGACACCGGTCTCGACGGCGAGCTTGCCAATCTCGATTGTCTGGTTCGAAGGCGTCCGCCATCCTGTCGGGCACGGTACGAATATGTGCACATACGCCGGCCCCTTGATTTCGACCGCTTTCTTAATCTTGTTCATCAGGTCGAAGGGATAGCTGGGACATGCAGTGGCGGCGTACGGTATCTCGTGCGCGACACATATCTCCACCATGTTTTTCTTCTGCGTCTGCTGCCCCATGCTGAGCTTGCCGGCCGGGGCTGTTGTTGTCGAGGCGCCATAGGGCGTCGCCGACGAGCGCTGGATGCCGGTGTTCATGTATGCCTCGTTGTCCCAGCACACGTAGAGAAAGTCATGTCCCCTCTCGAGGGCGCCCGAAAGCGACTGCAGACCGATGTCGCTCGTGCCGCCGTCACCGGCCATTGCCACGAACTTTATGTCGCGTTGCGGCGCCTTGCCCTTCCGCATCATTGCTTTCAAGCCCGCCTCCATGCCTGAGACCTCCGCGGCCGCATTCTCGAACAGCGTGTGCAGCCATGGAAGACGCCAAGATGTCACTGGAAGCGGTGACGTACAGACTTCGTCACATCCTGTCGCCATGCCAATTATGGTGTTCTCTCCGAGGGCCTTGCAGACAAGCCTGATGGCGAGGGCTTCGCCACAGCCGGTGCAGAAGGTGTGTCCGGGGGCAAGGTATTCCTTGGCATCGATGTTGTGTTTGCCAACCTTCACGAATTCGGGTGCCATTCCTACCCCCTTACTCCTGTTCCTCTTTCAAGGCCGCGAACAAGGACGGGTTCGTAGAGATACTCCGAGCCCTTCTCGGCGATCTCCTTGCCCCGGTCAATCATGTACGCGAACGTCTCAGCATCAATCTCACGTCCCCCGATGCCGCCTATGAATCCAACCACTTTTGGTCTCTTGTCCATATCGTAGAGAGCGGCCCGCAGTTCCGAACACACCGGCCCTCCGGGACCTCCGAACGAGAAGCAGCGGTCGAGGACAACCAGCGTGTCAACTCCCTTCACTGCCTCGCGGAAATCCGCGAACGGGAATGGCCGCCAGAGGCGGAGATTCAGATGTCCCACGGCCTCCCCTGCCTCTCTCTTGCCGTCCACCACCATCTTGGCCGTCTCTCCGAGGCTCCCCATCGTGACGAGAAGCGTCTTCGCGCCGTCCGCCTTGTAGGTCTCGACAGCTTTGTACTCCCGTCCAAAGATATCGGCGAACTCCTTCCAGCCTTTGTCGAGTATTCCGCGTGAACCGCGCAGCGCGACTTCCTGCGAGTATTTCACTTCCGTGTAGATATCGGGCAGGCCGAAGCCGCCGTGCGACGTGGGCGCCTCGGGTCTGAGTGCCAGCCGGTACTCATATTTGGGCAGGAACCTGTCAACGTCCGCCTGGTCAGGAAGCACGAGCGGCTCGGTTACGTGCGAGAGAGTGAACCCATCCAGGTTGACCATCACCGGGAACATCACGGACGGGTCCTCCGCGACGCGGAACGCCCAGACTGTCATGTCGAACGACTCCTGGTTGTTCAGACAGAAGACCTGTATCCACCCACTGTCGCGGCACGACATGACATCGGAATGGTCGCACCAGATGCTGATAGGAGCTGAGAGCGCTCGATTGCAGATCGCCATCACGATCGGATAGCGATGTGAGGCCGCGACGTAGACCGGCTCGTGCATGAGCTCCAATCCCTGTCCGGCTGTGGTGGTGAATGAGCGGGCGCCGACTGCCGCCGCGCCGAGCGCCGTGCTCATGGCTGAGTGCTCGGATTCGACGGGTATGTATGCGGCGTCGAGTTCGCCATCCGCGACCATCTCCGCAAGTCTCTCAGGAATATGCGTCTGGGGAGTGATGGGGTACGCTGCAACGACATCCACATCCGCCATCTTGACGGCCTCGGCGACCGCGTGTGAAGCCTCGAGGACTACTCGTTTGCTCATTGCTCGACTTCCTCCACCATGGTGATGGCCTTCTTGGGGCATATGACTGCGCAGATACCACAGCCCTTGCAGTGGTACAGGTCGATCTCGAAGTATCCATCATCCAACGGAATGATTGCGGCATCGGGACAGTGCAGCCAGCAGAGGCCGCACTTGATGCACTTCTCCTTGTCGAGAACCGGCTGTTCGGTTCTCCAATCGCCTGTCCGGCGGACGGACGCGCTGCCCGGAGCCGTGACAATCGCACCCAACTCAACATCCTGCCAGGCGACATCGGCAGGGTTCGTCACTTCCTTTCTTGCCATCCGAACTACTCCTTGACCACCACTTCGTTGTAGGCGCGCTCCATCGCCTTGATGTTCCCGTCGGCTCGCGCGCCAAAGCGTTCACGCAGTTCCTCCCGCACCGTATCGAGCTCGACGATCCCGTTGACCTTCAGGAACGCGCCAATCATGGCGGTGTTCGTGATTGGAAGGCCGATACACTCGCGGGCAATACTGGTGGCGTCAACAGCCGCTACCGGCCAGCGGTAGCCGAAGTCGGCCTTGAGCTGTTCCGGAGACTTCACCGAGTTGATGACGAGCTTTCCGTCGTCTTTCAGGCCGGAGGCGACATCCACCACGCGCAGAAGACGGGGGTCGATGACAACTACGATGTCAGGTGTGCTGATGTTTGTGCGGGTGCGGATGAACTCGTCGCTTATCCTGAGAAAGGCTATCACCGGCGCCCCTCTCCTCTCGGGTCCGAAGCTGGGGAATGACTGTGCGAACTTCCCTTCGTTGGCGGCGGCGCGAGCCAGGAGCTCTGCTGAGGTCACGGCGCCCAGCCCCCCTCTCCCGTGCCACCTCACCTCAAGCAATTCGGTCATGCGGAACCCTCCTAGTAACGCGGGAAAAACATACCCCTGAAGGGAATCGAACCCTTGCACCCGGCTCCGGAGGCCAGTGCTCTATCCGCTGAGCTACAGGGGCCACTTCAGGCAAGTTTAGCACCAGTGCAGCAGCCAGGCAACAGAATCCTCATGCCGGGCCGAAGGCGAACAATACGTAGGCTCCAGCTATGTACAGGCCAACGAGTATGGGCCCGTACCAGCTCACTCTTCGCAGTGCCAACTGTTCAGTTGGGCGGTGGATAGCGATGCCAGTCAGCGCCACCATCAGGCCTGCCACTAGAATCACAACAAGATTCACCTGCGACGCGCCGGCGAAGATGGAATCCTTCACGTAGAAGAGGTCAACCAGCCCAACCATTCCCGTGTCGAGCATATTGGCGCCGAGGATGTCCGCCATTGCGATGTCAGCGGAGCCCAACCGGATGGCCGACACGCACACGACAAGCTCCGGCGCCGATGTGGCGATGGCCAGAAACAGAGTGCCGACGAAGCTGTTGCCCCAGCCGGTGACAGCAGCTATCTCATCTCCTATGAACGCGAGCCAGATGCCGGCCACCACTACCACCGAAGCGGCGACGAAGAAGCGAATCACTGCGCCGCGGAGATCGAATGCCGAGTATTTCGTCGCCACATCCATCTCCTCGGCCAGGAAACGGCGCTCCGCCCGAAGAATCCGGCGCAGGGCAAACGGATAGACCAGAAGCAGAAGCGCTCCCGGCAGACTTAGCCACGCGAGTGCCGGCAAAGAGACGCGTGGCGCAAGATAGAGTCCGAGGCCGGCAATCGCAAGCAGGACGACTCCCCAGCGCACCCCCGGGAGATGCCGGTTGCTTACCTGGCTGAGGACTGGTCGGCCGCGGTTGACCCAGTCGAGGACTCCGAGCAGGGACAGATTGAAACAGCAACTCCCGATGAGCGTGCCCATGGCAAGGTCGGGAGAGTCGACCAGGGCCACTGCGCTCACACCTGTGGCCATCTCCGGCATGGCGGTGATAACCGCCACGAGAGCGAGTCCGACCCATATCCGCCCCAGCCCGCTCTTCTCCGCGATTACGTCCGCGTACAGGGCAAGGCGCGAACCGGCGGCGAGAATCGCGAGGAGGCAAACGGCGAACTGGAGCCAGACCAAAGCAATCCAATTCTACTACAGACGGGGCCCGCGTAGAAGCATCGTACGTACTACTCCTATGCTATAATTCCCTGCCTTTGGAGAGGTGACCGAGTGGCTGATGGTGCCGCTCTCGAAAAGCGGTGGGCAGCAATGCCTCGTGGGTTCAAATCCCACCCTCTCCGCGGAGAGGTGCTAGAGTGGCCTATCAGGCACGCCTGGAGAGCGTGTGTCGCGCAAGCGACCGCGGGTTCGAATCCCGCCCTCTCCGCCACAATCAACTCACAGTCACAGAAGCTTCGTTACCCCTGTCAGGACAGTCCGGCTCCAATCTTCGCCCCAGTTCAGACAGAAGTCCGTAGACTCTCTCACTGTCCCCATATTCCCCCCGACACCGCGCTTGAGCGGTCGCTCAACCACAGTGCTCCTCCCGGAAGCTGCCGGCGAGACTGGAGTATCCCAGGGTCTGTGCTACAATCCGCGACTGGTTCGGCATAGCATATGGAAGAACTGGCGTATTGGGTGGCGGTGTCACGGGTCAACGGCGTCGGGAGAGTCCGACTCGGTCGCCTCAGGGAGCACTTCGGCACGATTGAGACGGCGTGGGGCGCGACCCACGGACAGTTGAGGTCCGCCGGGCTGGACGAGCGCACGGCCGAGCAATTCTGCCAGTCGAGACAGCTGATCGACCCTGGTTCAGAACTCGGGAAGCTCAAGCAGCACGGGATCGAGGCCCTGACCTGCGAGGACCATCGCTATCCGAGGCGGCTGCTCGAGGTGGGAGACTGCCCACCCGTCCTCTACGTAAGAGGGCAACTGCCCGACCATGAGGCTCCTCTGGTGGCAGTGGTCGGTACGCGCCGTCCTACGGCGTATGGAAGACAGGTGGCCGCGGAGCTGGTAGAGGGCCTTGTCGAGCATGGGGTCATGATTGTAAGTGGGCTGGCCCGGGGTATCGATACGATTGCGCATCGCGAGACGCTTGAACGTGGAGGAACAACGATTGCAGTGCTCGCCTCCGGGCTTGACCTTGTCTATCCAGGCGAGAACCTGGGCCTCGCACAACGCATACGGCGTTCGGGAGCGCTCGTGAGCGAGTACCCTCCCGGTGTGAAGCCGCGGCCTGAGAGCTTTCTCATGAGGAACAGAATCATGAGCGGTCTGAGCCTTGGTGTGCTGATCGTCGAGGCGGGCGAGCGCAGCGGTGCGCTGAGAACTGCACATCTGGGAGCTGACCAGAACCGCGAGGTCTTCGCAGTCCCGGGGAGTATCCTGTCTCCTGAGAGCAAGGGTACAAACCGCCTCATCCAGGAAGGAGCCAAACTCGTCAGGACGGTGGAAGACGTTCTGGAAGAGCTCGACGTCGAACTGCCGGACCACAAGCTTCCACCTCCCCGGCTCGCCCAGGCGGACTCGGTCCAGATTCAACTTCTGGCCGAGATGAGTGCCACCCCTGTACACTCCGACGAGCTGGCGCGACGGCTCGCGCTGCCAAGTCATGACGTGTCTGCTGCTCTCGCGCTGCTGGAACTGCAGGGCGTCGTGCGCAACACAGGCAATATGCAGTACATAGTGTCCCAACGCTGGAGGTCTGAATAACGTTGAAGAACGGACTCGTTGTTGTTGAATCACCGGCCAAGGCCCGCACCATCGGCAGGATACTGGGCAGCAACTACAAGGTTGTTGCGTCCATGGGCCACATACGAGACCTGCCCAAGAGCACTCTGGGTGTGGACGTTGAGAACGCCTTTGAGCCGAAATACGTAGTGCCGCCCTCGAAGGCCAAGGTTGTATCGCAGATACGGGTGGCGGCCGCCAAGGCCGACTGCGTCTATCTCGCGACGGACCCTGACAGAGAGGGAGAGGCAATCTCATGGCACCTTGTCACTGCAGCCCATCTGGAGGGCAAGGGCCGGGAGTTGCGCCGTGTCGTGTTCCACGAGATTACGGCTGATGCGGTCAAGAAGGCCTTCAAACATTCCCGGGATATCGACATGCGCCTGGTGGACGCACAGCAGGCACGCAGGGTGATGGACCGGCTCATGGGTTACAAGCTCAGTCCCCTTCTGTGGAAGAAGGTCCAGCGCGGCCTCTCGGCAGGGAGAGTACAGTCGGTGGCTCTGCGGCTCGTGGTTGACCGGGAGAGAGAGATAGAGGGTTTCAAGGCCGAGGAGTACTGGGTGCTCCAGGTCAAGCTGGCGCGCGCCACAGGCAACGAGTCCTTCTGGACCAGGCTTGTGGCGCTGCGTAACGGCAAGAAGTTCCTCGTCCCGAGCGAAGCCGTCGCCGTCGACACGATGGACCAACTACGGTCTGCTGCCTACACGGTATCGGAGGTGAAGACCCGCGATGTTCAACGCAGGCCCTCAGCCCCCTTCACGACCAGCACCCTGCAACAGGAGGCGTCGCGACGGTTGCGGTTCTCTGCAAGCCAGACAATGGCCGTCGCGCAGCAGCTTTACGAGGGGGTCTCTCATGGCAAGGAGGATTCAACGGGGCTGATTACCTATATGAGGACCGACTCTCCCCGGATTGCTCCCGCTGCCGTGTCGGACATAAGGGACTACATCTCCCGCACCTACGGCGACAACTACGTTCCGTCAAAACCCTACCGGTATGCCAGCAAGACCAAGTTCGCACAGGAGGCACACGAAGCGATACGCCCCACTAGTGTACTTCGTACGCCTGACAGCCTGCAGTCGTTCCTTGACCGCAACCAGCTGAGGCTCTACAAGCTCATCTGGCAGCGAGCGGTCGCCAGTCAGATGGCCCCGTCCGTGTACGAGAACACCTCGGTGACGATGGATGCACGCGTGAGTGACGACAAGGGATTCCAACTCCAGGCATCGGCCTCGAAGATGAAGTTCCCCGGATTCGCAGCCCTCTACACGGAGAAGGCGGACGAAGCCGCTGACGAGGAGGAACGGTCGCAGTTGCCTGACGTGAAGGAAGGCGAGAACCTCACGTACGCCGACTCCAGCACGGAGCAGAAGTTCACGCAGCCACCCGCGCGGTACACGGAGGCCACGCTCGTGCGCACACTCGAGCAGAAAGGAATCGGCCGGCCGAGCACGTACGCCCCGACGCTGTCGGTGATACAACAAAGAGACTACGTGCTCAAGGACGCCGGGCGTTTTCGCCCTACGCGCCTGGGAACCGTAGTGAGCGACCTGCTGAGCGAGCACTTCCCGAAGGTGGTGGACGCCGGATTCACCGCGCAAATGGAGGCCCAACTTGACCAGGTTGCGCAGGGAGACAGAGACTGGATCTCCGTCGTTCGCGAGTTCTACGTGCCGTTTGCCGGCGAGCTGGATGGCGCCGAAGAGCGGATAGCCCGGGTGGACCTTACCGAGCCATCCGATGTCCTGTGTCCCAATTGTGGGCTGCCGATGGTGGTGAGAAGCGGGCGATTCGGGAGATTCCTTGCTTGCACCGGCTATCCCGAGTGCAAGACGACGAAGCCATACGCGCGCGGAACAGGAGCGCACTGCCCCGAGTGCGGCGCCGAACTGATGGTCAAACGCAGCAAGAAAGGGAAGACCTTCTATGGTTGCAGCGGCTATCCCAACTGCAAGTTCGCGACGAGCCGCCAGCCAATGCCGAAGCCGTGTCCGGAGTGCGGCAAGCTGCTCCTGCAGCAAGGGAGAGGCAAGGCCAAGTGCCTGAGCTGCGGTGCAGTGACTTCTGCCGATTCTCCAGGTGAGGCTGATGAGTCGACCGACGAATAGAGCGGAGACCACAGGCTTCCCGGGGCGGCTGAAGGCCGTCAGGCAAGCGTTGAAGCAGAAAGGACTCGACTGCCTGCTCGTCGCCTCCCCCGAGAACGTGCGATACCTCCTGGGTTTCACGGGTTCATCGAGCTGGGCTTTCGTATCCGCGGATGACGCAGTGCTGGCGACGGATTCCAGGTACGCTGAGCAAGCCCGGTGCCAGGTACAATTCGGCCGCGTCTGTGTGACTGAGCGGGGGCTCATCGACTTCGCGGCGCGACATGCGGCTGAAAAGGGAGTCCGGACTCTCGGGTTCGAGCCCAATATCCTGTCATTCTCGACTTGTCGCGCCATTGAAGCCAGGATTGCGGAGCCGTGTATCGACCGCCGGATTGTTCCTGCTGAGGGGATAGTCGAGGCGCTCCGTGCCGTCAAGGACGATGCCGAGTTGGCACTCATTCAGGCAGCGGCAACTCTTGCCGACCGTGTCTACGTCCACGCGTGCTCCCTGATTCGCTGCGGCATGACCGAGCGACAGCTCGCCTTGGAGATTGAGAAATGGCTGCGCGAGAACGGAAGCGGCCCATTGCCGTTCAGCGTGATTGTAACCTCGGGCCCGAATGCCGCACTGCCACACGCAGAGCCGACTGACCGTGAGTTCGCGCAGGGTGAGCCTATTGTGATGGACCTTGGAGCCACCACCGGTGGCTACTGTAGCGACTTCACGCGCACCGTGTTCCTTGGCGAGCCGGAGGGCAGTCTTGGTGATGTCTACCACACGGTGCTTGCGGCTCAGCAGGAAGCGATCAGGGGTATCCGGGCCGGCATGCGGGCCCCTGACGCTGATGAGCTTGCTCGTAGCGTAATCCGTCGCGCCGGCCTTGACGCTGCCTTCGGGCATGGCCTGGGTCACGGCGTTGGCCTTGCGATTCATGAGAGCCCCACCGTCAGCGGCAGATCAACCGATGTACTCCTGGAAGGCATGGTCTTCACAGTGGAGCCCGGGGTTTACCTTCCGCAGCAGGGTGGTGTTAGAATTGAGGACACCGTCGTGTTGCGCGACGGCGTCGTACAGTCGCTCACCTGCGCGCAGAAGAGGGACCCGGTGATTCCTCTGCGCCGGACTGACTGACAAGCGTAAATCCGGCAAGTTCTCTGAGCCACGCCGCCAGTGAATGCCCGCAGACGGGCCGTTGAAAGGAGCCTCACATGATTGACGCAGGGCAACTGCGCAAAGGTATCGCCATCCAGTTGGATGACAGGCTCTTCCAGGTCGTTGAGTACACGCATATCAAGATCGGGCGCGGTTCAGCCCAGGTCAAGTTGCGTTTGCGCGATGTCAGAAGTGGAGGAGTCGTAGAGCGGGCGTTCCAGGCAACCGAGCGCTTCGAACCCGCCTTTCTCGAGCACCGGGAGGTGCAGTTCCTGTACTCCGACAAGGACGCCTATCACTTCATGGACAATGAAACGTACGAGCAGACGGGGTTGACGGCAGAGAAGCTGGGGGACGCGGTCAAGTACCTGAAAGACGGCCTTACCCTGGAAATGCTCGTTCATGAAGCTGACATCGTGAGTGTGGAGCTCCCTGTCGCCGTCGAACTGACCGTCACCGAAACCGAGCCCGGGTTCAAGGGCAACACAGCTTCGGGCGGCTCGAAACCGGCCACTCTCGAGACAGGAGCTGTCGTGCAGGTCCCGTTGTTTATCGCGGTGGGCGACGTCCTCAAGGTGGACACACGGACAGGGCAGTATCTTGAGAAGGCCTCTTGATTAGGGTTGATCTACACACACACACGTGCTATTCGCGCGACTGCAATACGCCGCTGGAGCTAGTCGCGTCGAGTTGCCATCGTGCCGGCATCGACTGTATCGCGATCACGGACCACAACACCATTGCCGGTGCACTGAAACTCCAGGCAACCGGCAGGGTCAGAGTAATCGTCGGGGAGGAGATTAGCACGGCGTCAGGTGAACTAATCGGCCTGTTTCTATCCGAGCCCGTGCCCGCCGGGCTGTCTCCCCTTGACACCATCGAGCGTGTCAGGAAGCAGGGAGGCCTCGTGTGTATCCCACACCCCTTCTCACGCTGGCCATTCCCGTCGCGGAAAGCCGTCGGCACGGGGGATGGCGAACATTTCGTGCCCTCGGAGGCGGTGCGAAGACGCAATGCCCTCCTGACGCCGGAAGTCCTGGCACAGGTTGACATGGTGGAGGTCATGAACTCACGCACTCCGTTTGCGGACACCTGGGCCGCATGCCAGAGGCTTGCGTCCATGCGTGGTTTGATACCCACTGCAGGGAGTGATGCACATACAGCCCGCGAGATAGGGCGCGCCAGGGTCGAGATGCCTGATTTCTCCGACGCGGAGAGCTTCCTTGCCGCAATGCGCGATGCCCGACTATCCGGCGTGAGATCGAGCATCTTCGTCCATTTCGCCAGCATGTATGCGAAGCTGAGGAGGAAGACGTGCTGAAACTCGGGTGGATGTCAACGGGGCGCGGCGAGGGGTCTCTCGCCTTGCTGCATGCCGTTTGCGAGGACATACAGGGTGGGAAGCTCGATGCCCGCATCTCGTTTGTCCTCTGCAACAGGGAGCCCGGTGAGGCAGCCCAGACGGACCGGTTCTTCGACTTCGCCCGGTCACAGGGTTTACCCCTCATCTCTGAATCGTCCCGCAGATTCCGGCAGCACACTCCGGGGCCGGAATGGCGGACGAGCTTCGACCATCTGCTTCTAAGCCGTATTCAGCAATTCGATGTTGACCTGGTCTTCATGGCAGGCTACATGCTCATCGTGAGCGACTCTCTGTGCACACAGTACCTGCTGCTCAACCTCCACCCTGCACTTCCCGGCGGGCCTACGGGCACATGGCGCGAGGTGATGGCCGAGCTTGCGCGAACAGGCGCCGCGCGGACGGGAGCCATGGTGCATGTTGTCACTCCCGAGCTGGACCGTGGCCCCACGGCCTCGTACTTCTCGTTCGCGATTGACGGCGAGCCCTTCGCCTCGCTGCGCAGGGCCGGTGACACTGACGCACTTGCAGACGAGATACGAAAACACGAACTGCGGCGCGAGTTTCCGCTGATTCTCACCACGCTTCGCGCGCTCGCAGCAGGCGAACTCGTCATCTCCGAGCGGCGCCCATATGATAGTAACGGCAGGCTACTCGACGGCGGCAAGGATATCTCGGCGGAGGTTGAGCGCCTGCTTGCCGAACCCGAAAGCCGGAACTAGGAGCCTGTCGGAGAAACAGCCCCCTCGACATTGGTACGAAGGGAGCAGCTCGGCCATGTCGCGCCGTTGACACGCCACTCATTATCACCATTCACGGTCGAGTCCCCTGGCGTAGGGGCGGACCTTGGTGTTGTTCTTCTGAATCCACTCCACCACCGTCGAGTCCCCTGGCGTAGGGGCGGACCTTGGTGTTGTTCTTCTGAATCCACTCCACCACCGTCG
>JAUVZB010000092.1 GCA_030602785.1 Dehalococcoidia bacterium | reverse complement strand
CCGGTCTTCCAGCCGCCTATTGCTCTGCCTTCGGCCTCCTGCCCTTCCCAGAGGGTAGCGAAGGTGTGGCGGAGGCAGTGGTACTGCTCCCTGGTGAGGCACGGGTTCCCCAAGGGAGACTGGGTGCCGCTTGGAGTGCAGCTGTGGGGGTGCCAGTAAGTTAAGACGGCGCCGGGAAAGGCGGATGAACGATATTCCGAAAGCCGCGCCTAGACGCTATCTTCCGGCTTCTCGGCTTTGCCTGCCTGGTTCGAATCCGATGCGCCGGACTGTCCCTCAGCCGACTCTTCGCGGCCATTGAGGAACTCGAGGACGTCGTCTAGCGCGAACCGTCTATCGCCGCGGCTACCGAGGCGGTAGGTTCTGAGCATCCCCTTATTGGTCCAGTTCCTTACCGTGTTGGGGTGGACGCGAAGGAGTTTGGCCACCTCGGAAATGGTCAATAGCTGCGGTGCGCTTCCACTCTGTCTGTTTCTGATGGCGCCCGTTCTATCTATTTCACCACCGAGGCCACCGCGAGCATGATGGGCACCGCGGCCGTGAGGCCAATCCAGGTATCGTGCGACCACACCGTTGAGCGGGCCATCTCGGGCTTGGTGCGGTCGCGCGTGTTGAAGTCAAACCAGCCGTCCTCGCCCTTCTCCAGCTTTATGCGTCTCTGGTCGGCGACGAGGGCGGTGGCCATGGCCAGGCAGGCGAGGCCCACGAACCAGCGCATCGTTGCCTCCTACAGGCTGTACCTGACCTCCAACTCGCGCACTTCGCTCTCGACCACGGGAGCGCCGGGCATCCTGATGACCCCGCTGTCGGTGTCAATGGCGAGGAAATCCGCATCCGGGCCGAAGGCGTACAGCCCCAGCTCAGCGACGACGTAGATCCACACCCAAGCGTCCACCTCCCGGCCATACCCGATGTCGCGGCGGGTGCCGTCCAGTTGGAAGTTATCTTCAACCGCGGGGGCCATCAGTATTGCTTCCTCGCCAAAGCGGGACAGGTCTCTCGTATATGGAGTCCAAACGGTGCTCTCCGGTACGGTGAACGGGTTACTCCACCCATACCCGATGTATGGAAAGTTCAACAGGCTGAGTCCGTTATTGAAGTCCAGCGGGGTGGTGGACTTCCAGCCGACCCCCAGCTGGAGGCCCGCCGCCGGGCCCCTATAGTCAAAGTGGACCTCGGTAACCAGAACCAGCTGGCCTTCCTCGGTTAGCGCCAGAGGGAGGTCCTCGGGGTTCAGCGCGTGGGGGACGACGATGCCCAGGTCCCGGACCTCCTGCCAGATATCGTCCATGGTCTCTCTCACTCTCTGAAGCATCACTCTACCTCCAATGCATAGGCTACATTGAGATTCCTGACCTCCGCCGCCGGCACCGGTGGAGCTGGCACGGGTGGTACCGGGGGCGGCCTCTCCTCTGGCGGCAGTGGCACCTCCGGCGCGGCGAAGGCCCGCTTCACGAAGAATCCCGCGAGCCCGAGGCCCGCCAGTCCCAGTAGCGCTAGTATAAGCCCTCCGCCGTTCATCTCAACGCTCGCTTCATCCCCATTGTAAGCATAAGCGCCCCGAAAACGCCAGCCCCGGCGGCCATGGCCAGCTCGGGCACGTGCAGCCCCAGCTTGTCCAGCAGACTCATGGCCTGCTCTCCAACCCACTTGAGGGCCCTCCACGCCAGGTCAGGTCGCAGCAGCGTGAAGATGAGAAGGCCCCCGCCGATGAGGAAGGGAAGAGGGATGGGGAGGAAAGCGCCCAGCACCCAGATGCCACCCACTATGGCCGCTAGCAGACCGGTGACGTCGGCGATGTTCTCGATGCTCTCCGGGATCGGCACCCCGAAGGCGCTCAGCCCGCTAACGAAGATGGAGAAGGTCAGCGCCGCGGTGATCAGTGTGAGGAGAATCGCCGCCACCAGGATCAAGACCCCTGCACCCTGGACGAAACGCATGCTTACGGTCCGGGTCGACCAGTCGATGGTGGTGATACGTGTCGCGCCCGGCCAGGGGAGGGCACCGCGGCTAATCAGCTCCTGCTCCAGCTCGTCCAGCGACTCCTCCACCTCCCCCCTCATGTCCTTGGCCCTCTCCTGGAGGAAGAGCTGGAACTCGCCCAGGTCGCCCTCGTCGTAGAGGGCATCGAGGACCTCCAGGTTCTCCATCTCCTCCAGTGTACCTTCGGCCAGCACCACCGGGGCCAGCCCGGGCGGCGCCTGGGCCCGGGGGAACGCCCTGTTGGTCGCTCGCACCACCATCGTTATTGACCTCCTTCCCTCTGTGCCATGCCGCACTTAGGGCAGAAGTTTCCCGAGCCGATCCACACGGCCGAGCATCCCCGGCAGATGTGGACCCACGCCAGGATGAAGTTTACCAGAAATCTCCTCATCATTCCTCTATCCTCAGCAGCTCAGCTTTAACCATCCGGGGGTTCCGCATGAAAACCTGAGAGGCTGCGAGGAACGCATTCAAGGCCGCGTAGTCCTCGGTTGCCATCTCCCCAGGCAGCTTTGAGAAGGTCAGGGTGTCGTTGCTCACGTTCAGCTTTATATCGACCTCACCCCCGCCTTCCATGTCCACTTTGAGTTGAAACGACTGCGACATCTCCTCCTCCTACCTATGAAGTCGCTGGTCAACCAACCTCATTGATCTTGGCTATGCTGGCCCAGGCTACACTGTTCACTTTGCCTATGTTCGCACTGGCCACCTCGTTGACTTTGGCGATGCCTGCGGGCCCCGCGGCCGGCTGCTCCAGCTCGAACCCGACGGCCGTGATCTCCATCGTGCCCGCTGTGCCGCCCGTGACTATCTGCCAGCTCAAGGTGTCCGTTTCAATGAAGGTGTCCGTATGGGTTGTGTCCTCGAATGTCCCCGTGGTACTGTCGGGCACCGTCACGGTCAGGTTGCCGTTAGCCCCGTTCTTCCTCATGGTGAACACCGATGCGCCGTCCACCGAGTTGGTGGGCACGTTCACAAACATGTTCCTCGCGGTGAATGGCGTCAGAGCAGCCACCTGGCTATCGGCCTCCACGGTGGCGTACCACTGTGAAAACCCCTCGACGGGCAGGAACCTTGTCAGATTCGCAGCGAGAGTAACAGAGAGACAACTAGTGGCAGCCACCTGCCTGCGCGCCGAGTTGGATTTCATCTGTGCTATATTTATGGTCATGTTTCCCAGGGTGCCCCCTGTGACCGCCTGTAAATTGACCGGATCTCCCGGCGAGATGGAGTCCGTATTCGTGGTGTCCTCAAAGGCTCCTGTTGTAGATGCGGGGACAGTGACCGATTGATCGCCATTCACGCCGTTCACCCTGGTACGGAAAGTCGAACTGCCATTATTAAGGTTCATGGAGAGGTACACCCGCAGGTTAGACAGCGTGGCCGCGGTCCTGAACGTATACTGTGTTCTTGCTTCTGTAGTGGTGGTAAAGTCGACGGCGCCCACCGGAGGCGCGTAGCGTGTCTGACCGAAAGCAATTGTGTATGGCCAGTGGGAGACCAAGATGGGTGTCGTGTTGGCAGCCGTGGCCAAGGTGTACGCGATGATGCTCACTTTAAGTGTCCCGCCAGCGCCAACAACCACCTGGCTATTGAACAGGTTGCCGTCCACCAAGCTGTCACTATTGACTGTGTCCTGGAAGACGCCTGTTGCCCCTGCGCCTATGCTTACGGACTGGTTCCCGTTGGCACCACCCACCCGGCTCCTGACTGTGGACGACGCGGTGGTGGCGTTGGCGATCACCCGCACGTAGAGGTCAGCCAGGGTATAGGAGTCTCTGGCGATTACCTGCGCCTTTGCTTCCGTGGTTTGCATAAGAAGGGAGCTGGAGGGCGGAACATAACGAGTTGCCCCTGCCGGTTCAGCAGCAGGGGTCCCAAGGCCTAGCACAAGCAACCAGGTGGGCATCAGACCACCTTCGTCTTACCAACCCCGAGGAGGCTGTCGCACTCACTCTGTAGGGCCGCTTTCAGCGGTGCCGGCAGCGTCGGGAGTTTGACCTGGAGCACTCGCTGGGCATCGAAGGACCACCCATAGTCCTCTAGCTCCAGCGTTGGCAGCAGGGCCTTGGCCCTCTCGAACACACGGTTCTTGCGGGTGTTCTCGTCCACTACCTGGCCATAAACAGACGCAGCCTCAAGGTGCATATGCGCCGAGCATGGTCGCACAAGCCGCGTGAGCGTGTGGGTGCGCCGGTCTTCCGAAAGGGAGTCGTCCCACTCGTACTCCAGGATGCAGCTGCACGTGTCGGGATACCACCTTGTCGCTCTGATAGCCATAGCCGTTCTCCCCTGCCGGGCGTTGAGCCTCTCACACGACCTCGACCACCGTCACGTCGGGATTGAAGTAGGCCAGGTCCGCCGTCACCGCTATGCCAAGGCGCTGCACCTGCTCGCCGGAGTCCGCGGGGATGGTCTGGGTCATAGCACCGGCTGTGGTGTCCGACACGTACAGGAAGCCGCCGACGGTCCAGGCCCAGCCCGCGTCGTTGCGGGCGTACCCATCCACCAGGAAGGTGCCGTAGGCATCTGCGGATATAGCCTCCGTGGCCATGTAGAGCGCTGGCATCGTCGCCGCGGCGTCGGCCTGGGCTTTCCAGAGCTTGCC
>JAUVZB010000096.1 GCA_030602785.1 Dehalococcoidia bacterium | reverse complement strand
AAGGCTATGGCAAATGCAACATGGTCATCGTGGGCGCGGCTATGCGCAAACTCGTTCACATCATCTTCGGAGTGCTCAAGAACGGAAGCCCATTCGACCCTGCCATAGCTATAGCAGCTTGACATGCAAGACGGTATCTACTGGGGATCACCACGGTACCACCCTTCCATCGGCGGGCGGACACAGAGGTTCGCCCCTACACCAGGGGACTCGACCATGAATGGTGATAATGAGTGGCGTGTCAACGGCGCGACATGGCCGAGCTGCTCCCTTCGTACCAATGCAGAGGAGGCTGTTTCTCCGACAGGCTCCTAGCCCAGGGCGCGCTCTATCTGGTCGACCCTGTCGGGACTCAGTGGCAGCTCTGCGTTCTCCAGCACCGAGGTCAGCATCAGCAGATTCTCGTTCGATACGAGATTCTCGGTCGACATCTCCACCGCCAGGCGCTCGCCGGTACCCACCCCCCGAAGGAGTTTCAAGGCCTCGCGCTTCGTCTCCTGCGGCCCAAGCGCATAGACCGACCCGGGGAAACCGGTCCAGATGACCTTGTCCGGCCAGAGCCGTAGCGCTTCCCCGATATCCAGGTCCCCCATCGGTGGCGCGTGCAGCGCCTCAATTATGTCGACGGATGTCTCTGGGACAAGTTCCTTCAGAGCGGCCATCCGGCCGTCACAGTGAACGCCGACCAGCTTGCCTTTCGCATGCATGGCGCTCGTGCACTTTTCCCATTCCGGCATGACGTACTTCTTGAACAGGCGCGGATTCACGAGGATGGCATCGATGTTCTCGGCAAGCAGGAAGACGTCGGCTGGAGACTGCGCGGCAATCTCCCAGAGCGGTTCGTACGCCTTCGAAATCGTCTCGTACAGCTCCTCCACCAGTTCCGGGTAGCGCGCATGGTGTATGAAGAAACGGCCCCCATCGGCCCCGACCCAGTCAATCATGAGTAACTGCAGGCCGCAATGGGGCACCCAGTCCATGACCACTCCGTCTTCCCCGAGCCAGTCCTTCGCCTGCTCCAGGGGGAAATAGTCGGGCTTGAACTCCATGTTCTCATACATGTACTTCAGGACCTTGTAGTCCTCGGGCGCCTTCACCGCCCGCTCTGTCTGCCACGGGGTCACATCACCCCAACTGCGCAGGGCATGCCATTGTTCCACCCCTGTTGCTCGCTTCTCCACGAGAGAGATACTCCCGACAGGTGTCCTGTAAGTCCGGCGTATCGTCTGTTCCCCGGACGTGACTTCCTGGGTCTCGATCATCTCCACGCCGTGCATCGTCATCGTGTAGCCCGGTCTGGCCCAGCTCATGCCCATCCCGCGGTTGCGACATTCCCTCTCGGCTATGCCCTGCTGAGAGTGACGCCAGTTATGGAAGAACGGCAGACGGTCCGCCATCTGCTTGCGGCTCGCCACCAGGATACGCTCTCGCCTCGTCATCTCTGACATCCTAGTTCCCTCCCTTGGCGCCGGCGACCCACTCCACGCACTTGTGTACGCCCTCTACCGCATTGGCCGCGCAGTGGTCTGCTCCGATGCTGTCAGCAAAAGCGGGCGTCACAGGCGTCCCGCCGACCATTATCTTCACATCGTCCCTGAGCCCGGCCGTCCGCAGCGCCTCAATCACGTCCCCCATTTTCAGCATCGTTGTGCTGAGGAGAGCCGACATGCCCAGCACATCGGGGTGCTGCTCCCGCACAACCTCGACTATCATCGAGGCGGACACGTCCATGCCCAGGTCAACGACATCGAATCCCTGGACGGTGAGCAGCGTTGCAACAATGTTCTTGCCGATGTCGTGGTAGTCACCCTCGACGGTCGCCACCACGGCCTTCGCAGCGGCCTCGCTCTCTCCCGTGATGTAGGGCTCGATGACCTTGATTCCGTCCTTCATGACCTCGCCGGCAACAACCAGCTCCGAGAGGAAGAACTCCCCTTCCTCGAACTTCTCCCCAACGACAACCATGCCCGGGACCATACCCCCGGTGATGGCCATTCTCGGCTCCACTCCCGCATCCATCGCCCCCTGTGCGGCAGTAACGATGCCCTCGAAGTCCATGTTGATGATGGCTTCCCGGAGTGCCAGCAGGTGTTCAGAGTCTGACATTGTCTTCTGCTCTCCTCTCTCGCGAGTACCCCTTGCCATCGTACAAGGCGACACGGGAGGTGTCAACGAACGCGGACGCACCTGTTAATGGTCTACGATTCTGTCAGTCCTTGACTGTTCAGCGAAAATGTCCGCATGCAGGAGAGGGTGACCACGAGGCCGATCGTAATGGTAGGGGCGAGGCATGCGTCGCCCGTCGGGTTGCCGGTTAGGGGGGAATTGGGTGATTTCCGTGTAGGGGCGAGGCATGCCTCGCCCGTAGGGTAGTGTGTCGTTCAGGGTTGTGTCGGCCTTTGCGGCGTTGTGTGGTGAGAGGGCGACGGGCCAGACATGTCTGGCCCCTACATTCGGACCGCCCCACATCCACCAGGCACGTGCAACGTGCCACTACATTCGAAACCACCACCCCACCTTCACCACCATGGGCAGACCCCGCAGGGGCGAGGCACACGTCCCCCGTCGGGTTGTGTGCCGTTCACGGTTGTGTTGGCCTTTGTGACGTTGTGTGATAACAGAGCGACGGGGCAGGCAGGCCTGACCCCTACGGCCGCCCCCCACCACCACCATCTTCCCACGGGCAACCGCCAGCTACTGCCGTGACCTTCATCGGGCGCCGGGCCGTTCACGAACGATCCCTACATTCGAAACAACCCCACCACACCACCCCACACGACTGTAGCCTGCATCGCCAACGGCGAGGGAGTGCCGACGCCAACAATCACCGAGGCCGCGACAAAAGTCGCGGCCCGTACTGCCCCCACGCGCGGCTGTAACCTACAGTTCCGCTACCAGCTTCTTGAACTCTTCTTCCTTGATGTTGTAGCACTCATCAGGACCGGGGAAAGTCACGGCCTTGATGTCTGACTTGTAGTGCTCGAAGGCCTCCACCATCGCCTCGCCCATCTCGGCGTACCGGCGGACGAACTTGGGCTTGAACGCCTGGAACAACCCGAGCATGTCGTGCACGATGATGACCTGCCCGTCCACATCGGGTCCGGCCCCGATGCCGTACACAGGAATGCTGACCGCATCAACAATGAAGCGCGACAGCTTCGCGGGCACGGCCTCCACCAGCACAGACCATGCTCCTGCCTGCTCCAGCAGCTTCGCGTCTTCGATGATTTTCTTCGCCGCGCCCACGCTCCTTCCCTGGCTCTTGTAGCCGCCGATGGATGCCGCCGACTGCGGAGTCATGCCGATGTGCCCCATCACGGGAATGCCCGCCTTCACAATGGCCGCAATCGTGTCCGCCATGTTGGCGCCGCCCTCCAGCTTGATGCAGTCAACGCCGCCTTCGGCCATGAAGCGACCTGCGTTGCGGATTGCCTCTTCCTTGCTCACCTGGTAGGACATGTACGGCATATCGCCAATAAGGAATGCGTACTTGACAGCCCGGCTCACGGCCTGGGTCATCCAGAGCATCTGGTCCATCGTCGCCGGAAGCGTGTTCTTGTGGCCGAGGAGCGCCATCATGCCGGAATCGCCGGGCATGATGATCTCGATGCCCGCCTTGTCCTCAAACAGCGCGGTGGGGTAGTCGTAGGCAGTCAGCCAGGAGACCTTCTCTCCCTGCTCCTTCATACGGAGAAGGTAGCCCATGTCAATCTTCTTGCGTTCTTCTTCAGCCATCGGGAAGCCCTCCTTATGAGTCGTGAACTGGTACTGATTTTACCATCACGGCAGTGATGCGTCCATGGGTTGACCCGCATCAAATCGGTGGGGTGCAGGTGTGGGTGCGGAGGGTGGAGGGTTGGCAGAGAGAATTCCCGGGTCTCCGTAGGGGCAGACCTCTGCGTCCGCCCATGGGGGAGGATGAAGTGTTGTGATTTGGCGCAGGGCAACCCCCTGTGGTTGCCCGTGGGAAGCGTGGTGCCTTGGTGTTCCGTTGTAGATACCGTCTTGCATGTCAAGCTGCTATAGCTATGGCAGGGTCGAATGGGCTTCCGTTCTTGAGCACTCCGAAGATGATGTGAACGAGTTTGCGCATAGCCGCGCCCACGATGACCATGTTGCATTTGCCATAGCCT
>JAUVZB010000006.1 GCA_030602785.1 Dehalococcoidia bacterium | reverse complement strand
GGGCGGACACAGAGGTCCGCCCCTACACCAAGGGACTCGACCATGAATGGTGATAATGAGCGGCGTGTCGACAGCGCGACATGGCCGAGCTGTTCCCTTCGTACCAACACCAAGGGGGCTGTTTCTCCGACAGGCTCCTAGACCTCTATCGCGTCCTCGTGCTCGTGAAATGAGGGCGCGCTGAGCAATTCATTGCCCTTCTCGATACCCGCGCGAAACGCCTTCAGGTTGAAGCTCCAGCGACTTCGCTGGCATGCGCCTTGTGATTGACTCCGTCAGCGAGTTCTCGCTGACCCAGGGGCAGAAAGGAGTCAACACACCGAGCGCGAGCATGTTGATGACCCTGGGATCCTTGAACGTGTGGTCCGCCTCGCGCTGAATCGGGACTCTGAGCACTCTTCCCCAGAGAACCTTCTTGACCGGTGCCGAGTCGACGATGACCAGCCCGTCATCCTTCATCTCCCCGATGTTCTCGTTGCAGGCCTTCTGGTTGAGTGCGATCAGCATGTCGAGTCCGAGTGCCCTGGGATAGTCGATTTCGTCGTCCGAGAAGATAACCTCGGAGACCGAGTTGCCGCCACGGGCTTCCGGCCCGTAGTTCTGCGAGTGGACCACGAAATGGCCATCCATCAACCCGGCCTCTGCAAGCACTATGCCCGCGAGGACCACTCCCTGCCCGCCGGACCCGGCGAGCCGTAGCTCGTAACGCATGCCCGTCTACTTCACCTCTCTCCAGATACGTGCGTGTTCCTCGTGGAACGTCGGTTTCTCGATGTCGACAAGCACTCCCGTCACAATCTTGTTCTGCAACTCCTCCGTGCTCATGTCTCGCGCCTTCTCAAACGGCACGGCGTTGTCCTTCTGCCAGCGCATCATTTCCACCGGGGAGCCCATTCCTGTCATCTTGCCGAAGTGGGTCACACACGGCGCCATGACCTCGACGACGGAGAAGCCCTTCTTCTTCAGCGCCCGGCTGATAAGCCCGTCGAGGGCCTTTGTGTGGTACACCGTCGACCGCGCCACGAAGACCGCTCCCGCTGCCTCTACCAGCTTCGAGATGTCGAACGGGTGCTCCAGGTGGCCGTAGGGCGACGAGGCAGTTACGAGTCCGAACGGCGTGGTTGGTGAGGCCTGGCCTCCAGTCATGCCGTATATCTGGTTGTTGACGATGATTGTGGTGATGTCGATGTTGCGCCGCGCTGAGTGGATGAGGTGGTTGCCACCGATTGAAGACGCATCTCCATCACCCATCACGACGATGACCTTCAGGTGTGGCTTCGCGAGTTTGATGCCTGTCGCGAACGTGAGCGCCCGGCCGTGGGTCGTATGCAGTGTGTTGAAGTCGAGGTAGACCGGGAGCCTGCCGGAGCAGCCTATTCCGGAGACGAGCATGAAGTCGTCCTTGCTGTAGCCGCCCTCATCGATGGCCCTCACGAGAGCGCCCAGCAGGATGCCGATGCCGCAGCCAGGGCACCACACGTGTGGAAACCGCTTAGACGACCTGAGGTAGCGGTGAATCAGCTGTGGCGTCTGCTTCAAGCGAGCGCCTCCTCGACCTTCGCCAGTATCTCGGACGGAGTAATCATCTGGCCGTCAATCCTGTTGAGCGTCAGTACCTCGCACTTGCCCTGGTTGACGCGCTTGACCTCCCTCGAGAGCTGGCCCATGTTCATCTCGGCCACGATGACCTTGCGGGATGATTCGAGGTACTGCATCACCGTGCGGCGCATGAAGGGCCAGAGCATCTTGAGCTTGAGCAGGCCTACGGGCAGCCCTTTGTCGCGGGCCATCTTGACCGCTCTGAGAGCCGAGCGGGCCACCGAGCCGTAGGCGATGACGGTTATCTCTGCACCCTCGTCGTAATACGAGTCATACCACTGGAGCAGGTGGAAGTCCTTCGATATCTTGTTGAAGAGCCGCATCATCAGCTCTTGCGTCTCGTCCTGTCGCTGGGTGGGGAAGCCGTTGATGTCGTGCATGAGCCCCGTGACGTGGAAGCGGTAGCCTTCGCCGAAGGCCGCCATCGGCGGTATCCCTGTGCCGGGGTCGCGATAGGGCGAGTACCATTCGGGTGGAACCGTCGGCTTCACCCTGTCCTCTATCTCTATCTCCGCCAGTGGAGGAAGGACAACGCTCTCCCGGGTGTGCGCGACAATCTCATCGGCCAGCACGATGACCGGGCTGCGGTAGCGCTCGGCGAGGTTGAACGCCTTCACCGTGAGGTCGAAGAACTCGTACGCCGATGACGGCGCGACAACCAGGAGGGGATGGTCGCCGTGTGCTCCCCAGCGTGCCTGCATCACGTCACCCTGCATCGGCCGCGTTGGTAGCCCGGTGCTCGGGCCGCCGCGCATCACGTTGACGATGACGCAGGGCACCTCGGCCATGGCTGCGAAGCTGATGTGCTCCTGCATCAGCGAGAACCCCGGTCCGCTTGTGGCGGTCATCGCCTTGAGGCCTCCAAGGGAACCGCCTATCGTTGCTCCAATGCCGGCTATCTCGTCTTCCATCTGGATGAAGACCCCGCCCGCCTGCGGCAGCATCCTGGACATCAGCTCCATTATCTCCGTGGCCGGAGTGATGGGGTAGCCTGCGTAGAAGCGGCAGCCGGCGGCGAGCGCTCCTCGCACGCATGCCTCGCTGCCCTGCAGCAGCACTCGCTCAGGCGTTGTCTGTGTGCTCATCTTTCTGTACGACGATGGCGAAGTCGGGGCAGCGCAACTCGCACCAGCGGCATCCGGTGCATGCGTCCGGGTTGCTCACTTTCGGGAACCCGTCGTCACCGGCTGTCAGAACGCCCCGTGGGCAGAACGCAATGCAGATGCCGCACTTCTTGCACCACCCCTTGAATATCTCAACCTTGCTCATGTCGCGTTGTGGTGGACACCGGGATCCTGTTCTCGGACTGGGAGAAGGGTAGCAGAGTCTGCGCTACTTCCCCAGTACCAATCCGACGGGGTCTATTTCCTGGCGCAGCAGCCGCAGGTCTTCCTCAGTGGGCACGTAGCTTGTGTCGACTCTGTCCGGGATGATGATTTCGAAACTGCTGTTCTCCCTGATGTCCTCCAGAGTTGCCCCGGGATGCACAGTAATCAACTTGAGCTTCTTCGTCTCCTCATCGAAGCCGTAGACACCAAGCTGGGTAATGACTCTGTGTGGGCCTGTGTTCCGGGCCAGTCCCGCCTTCTCTCTGCTTCCCGGCCCATCCAGATAGCCCGGAGTCGTCAGGAAATCGAGCCTGGCAGCGAAATTCCTTTTCGACTGATTGGCGATGATGATGATGAGCTTATGTGAGAAAGAAGCTACGTCGTTGGCTCCGCCGCTGCCGGGCAGGCGGACCGTGGGTGAATCATAGTCGCCTATCGCTGTGGTGTTGATGTTGCCATACATATCCATCTGGGCAGCTCCCAGGAATCCATAGTCTATGTATCCTGCCTGCGAAAGCGACATGACATCATGCATGCTGGAAGCACCTATGGCCCTGTGGAACGTCCTGGAATCACCTACCGAGATGGGCAACTCACGCATCACAGGCCCCAGGCTGCCGGCCTCAAATGCTATGAGCAGGTTGGGGGCATGCGTCTTCTGGGCCAGCATGGAAGCTATCATCGGAAGCCCGGTTCCGACGAAGACGGATTTCCTGTCCTCCAGCATCCTGGCGCCGTTGCACGCCAGCATTTCTCTCAGGTTGTACTTGCTTTCTATTGCCATAACTTCGGGCTCCCTCTCTACTTGTACGACACGGATTTCATTGGCTCTCTGTAGAACATCCTTCTCTTGAGGTAGTTCATCTTTTCTATGCCGCCACAGAGTTCGAGATACTCCTCGAAGTTGTCAGTGCCGAAGATGTATTTCTGGAGATATTGCTCTGCCCCTTCCTCGGTCCTGGAAAGCCTCAGCCATTCACCTATGTGCTCTTCATCGAACCAGTACAGTCCCGGCATCTCTGTCGGGTGCGAGCCATATGGGACTTCGACCACAGCATCCACCACGAAGAAAGGAATGCTTGTCTTCTGAGGCTCTCTGCGGAAGAGATCGTGTTCCACTATCTCTTCCGTGGTGATTATCAGCCTCCTGGCGCACCGGGAAAGCTCGAAATCCTCCACCAGGATGCCATCTATCTGGGCATTGCCGTAGATATCACAGCGGTGGACGTGGATGCACGCCATGTCCGGGTATGCTGCGGGGATCAGGTTGATCGGCTGCCCGGTGAACGGGTCAGTGACCACTTTGCAGGAGCTGTGACTTCCCGTGTCTGAGCCAAGCAGATTGCGGCTCGGAATGAAAGGCAGCCCCATCATCGCGGCCAGAAAGCGCCATTGATACCCGGCATTGCTGGTCTCGGCAATCACCTTGCACCGGCCGCTCTCCGCCATCCTTCTCGACGATGGAGATAGCCCTCTGAGTTCATGGCCAAACGCATAGGCCACTTCCACTTTGTTGACGCAGCCGGAACCTACCAGCATGTCGGAATCATGAGTCGCCGTCTTGCCTGCGAGAGTCAGATTGCGCTTCTGCTGTCTGACTATCTCGTAGATGATGGCCATTGCTATTCTTACCTGGCCAAACCCGCCACTTGCTATGAAATCGCCATCATGTACGAATCTGGAGACCGCCTCTTTGGCTGACATGGTCTTGTCTTTCAGCTCGCGCGACTTGTTCTCCAACACCCATTGCCGGGCCTCGTCCGGACTGTGCCAGCCGATGAGTTCTCCTGTGCCTTCCTGCAATACGTCCATTCGTGTCTGTCTCCTGTGAGCTGCTTCGCTTCAGTAGCCCACCTTGTCCAGCCCCTTGAGTCCAAGGATCTCCCTCACCTCGTCGGGGGTAGCTGTCTCGATGCTCATGGCCCTAGCGACGTTGATGATCTTCTCAACCTGCTCGGCGCTGTTCTTGGCCAATACTCCCTTGCCGAGATACAGGCTGTCCTCCAGGCCGACCCTGACATTGCCGCCCATGGCCAGCGCAGCACTGCATATCGGAATCTGAGCACGGCCGGCGACACACACTGACCAGATGAAATCGTCGCCGAAGGCACGCTTCGCCGTATCATACAGGAACACCAGATTCTGTACTGACGGTTGTATCCCCCCCATGACACCCATCACGAACTGGAGGTAGACCGGTGTCTTCAGATACCCCTTTCTGACCAGGTAGAGCAGGTTGTTGATCATGCCGACATCGTAGACCTCCAGTTCGGGCTTGGTGTTGCACTCCTCGAATGCCCGGGCAAATTCCCTCAGGGACTTGAACGTGTTGGAGAAAATGAAGTCCTCGGTCATCTTCAAGTATTCGAGTTCCCACGGCTGCTTCCATTCCTCTATCTTCATCCGCTCGGGGATATCGAAGAGGCCGAAGTTGACGGAACCTCCGTTGAATGAAGCCAGCTCCGGGTTGAAAGTCGGGACCACTTTGATCCTCTCTGACGTGGGCATTCCCAGGCCGCCACCGGTTGTAGTGCATACAATGATGTTGCACTTGCTCTTGATTCTGGCTAGCACGTCACGGAAGATGTCCATGTCTGAACTGGGCCGTCCGGTTTCTGGATTGCGTATGTGCACGTGAGCCACAGCAGCCCCTGCTTCATAGGCTCCAATCGCGTGCTCGGCGATCTCCTCCGGCGTTACAGGCAGATAGGGACTCATACTGGGCGTGTGTATGGCGCCTGTAATCGCTGCGGTCACTATTGTCTTGGGCATGACATTCCCCTCCTTAGTTCTCCTGGACTATGCCGTATCGGTCCGGGTGAACGCGTATCTCTTCGATGAAATCCGCGACTACCTTCTGGAAATCCGGGTACTCAGCCTGCCAACCCCACTCCTCTCTTGCTCTGCTGTCGTCAAACACTTCCGTGCGGGCTGCGCGGAAGTAGTCCATGACTTTCTGGTCGGGGTTGTAGCTGATCCGGGCCTCCGGAACATGCTCCTTGACCACCTGCTCGATTTCCTTTGCCGTTCGGGTTGGTACCACGCCGGCAACATTGTAGTTCATCGTCTTGATCCGCTCTCTGGGCGCCTGATAGATAAGGTCAGTAGACAGAGCTGCATCTTTGAAGTACAGGATTGGACATTTCGTGTCTTCCTCAACATAACAGTCGAAAGGCCTGCCCAGAACGGGGTACTCAATCATCCAGGCATTCCACTGTGCCACTCCCGGCGTTCTGACACCAGGCCCGATTACTGCGGGATAGCGTACTGACCTGAAATCCAGACCGAACCTTGAATTGTAGAACCTGCCCAGGCACTCGCAGTACAGCTTGCCGCAGCCGTACATGGTGATTGGCCGCTGAATCGTCGTGTCCGTGACGACGGGCGGGCAATCGAGCCCGAAGGTGGCCAGAGTGCTGGAGAATACCACCTTGCCCACCCCGAGAAGACGTGCAGCCTCCAGTATGTTCATCGTGCCCACAACATTCACCTGGAAAGAGGCCCAGGGGTTTGCATTGGAGGGCACACTCAACATCGAACCCAGGTGGATAATGCCTTTGGTGTTGTTCTCCTGGACCACGTTGAGCACTTCTGCCCAGTAGGCCAGATTGCCCGTGACCACCTTCACCTTGTCCTGAATATCACTGATACGAGCATAGTTGGGAGCGACGTCAAAGAGAACAACCTCTTCGCCCCTGCCAACGAGAGTTCGCGCCAACTCGGCTCCGACGAAACCGGTTCCCCCGGTGATTAGAATCGACATTTACACACAGCTCCTTTCGGCTCTCGCGTAACACAAGCCCTTAGACCTGCCGCAGGCAGTTCCTACCTCTCTCGTCTATCGCATCAAACTGGGGAGGAAGGTCACTATCTGCGGGAATACTATGCACAGAAACGTTCCCAGGGCCTGAAGCGCCAGGAAGGGCACGACGCCTCGATACAGGTCCATCAGGGTCACCCCCTCGATGTTGAGTCCCTTCAAATAGAATATCGAATAGGCGAACGGAGGCGTCAGGAAGGACATCTGCAAGCTGATGCAGATGACAAGTCCGAACCACAGAGGCTCGAACCCCAGGTTAGTCAATATGGGAGCGAATATGGGGACCATGATCAAGAGAATCCCTACCCAGTCAATGAACATCCCGAGCAGGAATACTATGAACAACACCAGTGCGAAGATTCCCCAAGAACTCAGCCCGAGACCGAGCACGAACTCGCTCACCACACGACCGCAGCCCGCAGTGAGGAAAGTGCCGGTAAAAAGATTGGCTCCCAGGCAGATGAAGATAATCATGGTGCTGATCTTGATGGTGTTGTAGCTGGCGCCCTTGAGATTCTGCCAGTCGAGTTTCCTGTACAGGGCCGCGAGGACTATGGCGCCGAGAGCACCTACGCTCGCCGCCTCTGTAGGAGCAGCAATCCCAAAGAAAATCGAACCGAGAACAGCCAGGATCAGAAACAACGGCGGGAACAGCGATTTCGCCCCCAGAAAGAAGCTCTGCCACCTGGTCAGTCCTGTTTCCTCCTCCTCCTCCATGACCGGGGCCAGACCGGGCTTCAGATAGCAGACTACCGCTATGTAGACCACAAACAAGGAAGACAGGAGGAGCCCGGGTAGGAAAGCCCCCATGAACATCCTGGCTACCGATACCCCCGCCATCGGGGCGTAGAGGACAAGCATGATGCTGGGCGGAATGAGTATGCCGAGAGTTCCCCCGGCACAGACACACCCGGTTGCCAGGGGTTTGTCATAGCCACGCTTGAGCATGGCAGGCAGGGCGACAAGTCCCATGGTAGTGACGGAAGCACCGATTATCCCTGTAGTAGCTGCAAACAGGGTGCAGATGAGGATTGTGGCAATCGCCAGGCCTCCTCTTATGTTTCCCATCCACTTGTGCAGGGTGCCGAAGGCCAGCTCCGAGCAACCCGAGCGCTCCATCATGCAGCCCATGAAGACAAACAGAGGGATGCAGGCGAAGATATACTCGTCCACCACTCCGAAGGCCCGTATGGGCACCAGACCTTGAATCCCTACCCCGGAAAGGAATCCAAACAGCACGCCGAGGCCACCAAGGACGAAAGCGATGGGGAAGCCGGTGGCCACGCCCAGCAGAATACCGACGAACATCAAGACGGTGAGGAGATCAACGCTCATGATGGCCCCTTATGGCTACGGGCAGGACTCTGAGGAACTGCGCCAGCCCTTGGAGGGCCAGCAGCAGGAACCCGAGCACCATCAGCGTTTTCATGGGGCCCAGAATAGGTGCCCAGGAGCTGGACGGCGAGGTCTCGCCGATGACCCACGTATTGTAGGTATAGGGTATGGAACTGACCACGAGCACGTAGAAGAGAGGGAAGAAGAAGACGAGGTACCCGACAACCTCCAGAATGGCCCTGGGCCTGGGGGAAAGGCGCTCGGAAAACAGGTCAACTCTCACGTGTCCCTGGTGGAGGTGGCAGTACGCCCCTCCAAGCAGGAAATGAGCACCGTACAGCATCCATGCCATGTCATAGGCCCAGAAAGGGGATTTGTTGAATGCATACCGCATGAATGTTGCCAGGACCATCGCCCCGATGAGGGCAAGGATAATCCAGCTTCCGCCTTTCCCTGTCCTGTCACTGAGGCTATCGATGATTTCAATGAAGCGTTTCGTCACACTTTGCCTCCATCCGCAGAAAACCTGTCCGCGGGTGTCCATGGGGAGGCCCTACGCAAGTGGGGGCCTCCCCACGTCACCTGATATGCAGTTAGTGTCTCGCTAGTATCCGGTCTCGTGCGAGAAATGCATGGCGTGGGCGTAGGGGTACCAGCTGTCTCTGAATTCCTGCTGGCTGTTCCATACCTTGGCGAAGAAATCGTCTTTCTCAGACTCGGCATCCAGGTATTCGTCCGCCCATTTGAGGAACGTTGCCACCGTCTCCGGCTCCATAATCACCATCTCGCGACCCAGCCTGTCGAACTCCTCGAGGGCGAGGATGTTCATGTAATCGGAGTAATTCCAGCTCCAGAACATCTCTCTCTTGCAGACGTATTCCACCTTCTCCTTGAGGTCGTCCGGCAGAGCCTCCCAGTTCGCCTCATTCAACACCAGCTCGGGCATCGAGCTCGGCTGATGTATGCCCGGGAAGTGGTAGTACTGGCAGATGTCGGCATAGCCCGCCTTTAGGTCGAAAGCAGGAACGCTATACTCGGCGGCATCCAGGACCCCCCTTTCCAGGGCTGGGATTATCTCGGAACCGGGCAGAAAAACTGTGGAGAGACCATGCTCCTCGAGCACCTTGCCCATCAAGGGCATCATTCGGAAATTCTTGCCCTTGAAGTCGTCGAGGGTCCGCAGCGGAGTGTTGGACCACATGAATATCTCCGCGTCAGTGCAGCCAGCCGCGATGACGTGGCAGTCCACTCCTATGCTGTTGTAAAACTCCTGCCTCAACTCTGCGCCGCCACCATATAGCTCCCACATCACTCTGTCCTTGGGGCTGAAGAAGCCCGGTGTGGAGCAGAAAAGGGGTGCTACCTCGGCCTTGCCGATCCACATGGCGGTGTAGCAGTAAACACCATCCAGGACTTTTGACTGTACGGCGTCGAGAGCCTTGTTGGTGTCAACCACAGTTCCTGAAGGCAGAGGGTCAATCACGATGCGACCATCGGTGATTGTCTCCATTGAAACGGCGAGGTGTTCCAGAAAATCGTGGAAGAGCAAGCCCGCCGGCACGTATCCCTGGACCTTCCAGTTGAATACCTCCGCCGCCGGCGCAGCCGGCGCAGCTTCCTCCTCCTCTGTTGGCGCTGCCTCCGGGGCACAGCCAATCAAGGCCACACCCACGACAAGCACCAACGACGCAAGCACTGCAAGTATCCGCTTTTCCATTCAATCCCCCTTCCGAAATCCCATCAGAGAGCTTGCCGTGCGGCTGAGCTATCTCATAGGCAGCACCTCCCTGGTCGTTGGACCAGAGGGAGCTCATCATGGTCCGCGAACAGTTGTTCTCTGCCTTTTACATCACAGGGCGCGGGGAGTGCGCCCTGCATTGAAAACCATTGTCTCTTTGCGGTGGAGAGTGGTGCAGGTTTGTTCATGGCATAACCGGCCGCCACGTGCGCAAGGATATTGCCTGCCTGCAGCCGGGATGTTGCGAAGTCGTAGTTGAGAAGAAGTAGGGAAAAACGGGAGCCTTGGCACGAAGGACAACCTACGGCCGCTCGCAGGACAGAACCATGGAGAGCAACCCTCACAAAATAGCATTCTCTTCCTACATACTAGCCATGTCAATAGTCTCGGTGGCGATATTTCTGGTTGCGCGAAAATTCCTTTCAACATGCATGAGGGTGCACTCGTTCACGCGACTCACGGCACTCCGGCTGCAGGAACCTGTGCCGGCTGCGACCCCCCGTGAGCGATGTCTCCGTGCACGCGGTCCTTTCGTGCGAATGCACGTGTTGTGTCCTGGCATCCTTCTCCATGCGCGTCCTGCCAATCATCTGACGGGTCCCGGACGGGTAGTGTGATGTGGAGGAACGGACATGTTGGACACGGGCGGGCGTGACGCCTATAATCCAAGGGATTCTATGGCAGGTCTTGAGCGGCACGCCGCCGCGTCTGGTACATGAAAGGGCTCTTCAGTTGGTTCGGCAGGCGCACGTCGCAACCCGACGATGCGCTGACCTGTGCCCCGACCATCGAGGGCATGGTCTTGCAGCTGGGCAGCAGTGATGGCGTGACGCGCGAGCGAGCCCGTCGCGCCCTTGTCGAGATGGGTCCCCGCCCTGTGGAGTTGTTGCTGCAGGCCTTGAAGCACCGCAAGAGCCGCGTGCGGTTTGAGGCGGCCATGTGTCTCAGGGATATCGCGGACCGCCGGGCGACAGATGGGCTTGTGGAGGCCCTGGGGGACCGCGTTTTCGAGGTGCGCTGGGTTGCTGCCGAGGGGTTGATTGCCCTGGGACGGCCGTCGGTTCCCGCCGTGTTGCACTCAATTATGGAACGCTCCGATTCCATCTGGCTGTGCGAAGGTTGCCACCACGTGTTGTCGCACTTCGCCGGGCTCGACCTGCACTCGACCTATCATTTAGAACATCATTCGGCCTGGGTGGACTTCGATCTGAGGGACGTCCTGACGCCGGTTGTGCAGTCCCTGGACTGCTCGGGGTCGTCTTCCGGAGCCCCTGTTGCTGCCGCGCGCGCCATGGAGCACTTCCCCGCTGTCCCGTCGCCCCGCCAGGAGCAGCACTTCGCCCCGCATTGATGACCTCTGGGGCTGCATTGCAACGGAGACACTGATGGAACACGAGATACTCTACGGGCCTTCGTATTCCCTGGCCAGAGTGAATCTGCAGGCAGGCGAAGAGATCAGCGCCGAGGCGGGCGCCATGGTCTCGATGTCCTCCGGCATCGAGATGCAGACCAGCATCAAGGGAGGGGTCTTCTCCGGGCTGAAGCGGAAACTCCTGGGTGGCGAGAGCTTCTTCATCAACACCTTCAGGGCCTCGGCTCAGGGCGAGGTCACATTCGCTCCGCCGCTGCCAGGCGACATAATTCATCTCGACCTCTCGGGCACGACCCTGTTCATCCAGTCTTCGTCATATCTGGCATCATCACCACAGCTTACTGTCGACACGAAGTGGGCGGGCGCCAAAGGATTCTTTGCCAAAGAGGGTCTCTTCCTGCTCCGAGCCAGCGGGCGTGGTCACCTCTTTCTGTCGAGCTACGGCGCCATACATGAAGTGTCTCTCGGCGCCGGCGAGTCCTACACCGTTGACAACGGTCACATGGTGGCATTTGACGAGAGCGTGAACTATCGTGTCCAGCGCGTCGGTGGCTTGAAATCGACGCTCTTCAGCGGCGAAGGCCTCGTGTGCGTGTTCACCGGGCCCGGACGCGTGTTCCTGCAGACGCGCAGCGAGGATGCCTTCCTGTCGTGGCTTGTCCCTCACCTGCCCAAGGGCAGCGGCGGCGACTAGGGCGCGACGACATCCTGCGCCAGGGAGGGAGTGGGGGCGGAGTTGCCCCGTCGCGGGCCTGTCCCTGTAATATGGCGGCAGACAGGAGGAGGCAGCATCGGGTTGTTGCTTGCCGACTCTGTGCGTCGCTCTGGATGACGGCGCACGGGGCTCGACCGGGGCCTTGACCGACTACGCGTTCAGCTTCTTCATCAGGTAGGCCAGATTCTTGCCGAAGCTCCAGGCAGTGTCGAGGCCTTCCTGATCGTTCGCAACCTCGCCCTTGTTTCTGCCGAACGCGATGTTCCAGTAGCTGGCGCCCGTCATGTAGAACTCAAGTATCTGATACCAGTAGTTCATCTGGGCGAAGGTGAAGTTCTGTCCGCCTCTTCGACCTACCACGATTGGACCGCCAGTTTTTCCCTTGAAGACCCGGCCGTTGTTGCGCCCGATGAAGCCTGTGCGTTCCATCAGACCCTTGATGAGCGCGGTTGCGCTGCTGAAATAGACCGGGGACGACAGGATGATGCAATCCGCCTCTTTCATCTTGTGATAGATGGGCAGGAGGTCGTCATCTATCGGACAGGTCTCCGCGTTCGCACAGGCTCCGCACGCCGTGCATCCCTCGATTCTCAGGCCGGCCAGCGGTATCAACTCCGTCTCGATTCCCTCCTCTGCGAGGGCCTTGAGGGCGTGGCTGGTGATGGTTTCGGTGTTGCCTCCCTTGCGCGGGCTACCGACGATACCCAGGGCTTTCATATGGCTGTCTCCTTCTGAGCGGTGTTGTGCAGTGCTCCCCGGCGTCTCTGACGTTCGGTGAACCCGGGGCAATCGTACCGCCGTAGAGGGACTCCCTACAAATTCACGCTCTTGCCCCCACCGGAGGCTGTGCCCTTCTGCTTCTGGTATTGCCGTCGCAATGGTGGGCCGTAGTACAATGCAACGGCAAGAAGAGGCAACAACTGCCGCTGCTGCAACGCCGCCGATTTGGAGATGTGTTCGATCGGCGTGGCTGACTGATGAGAATCACAGACAGGGGGATGCACGACTAATGGCGCACCTTGCGAACGGGAATGACAACGAGGTGGGGGTGTTCCTCGACAAACCTGCCACCGAAATCACGAAGGAAGACCTCATCCGCTATGTGAAGGAGAACGGCATCCAGTTCGTGCACTTCCGGCATGTCGGAGGCGACGGCCGTCTGAAGACGCTCAGCTTCGTCGTCACCAGCGAGGCCGCGTTGGACAGACTGCTGTCCGAGGGCGAGAGGGTTGATGGCTCCAGCCTTCTGCCCTATGTGGACCCTTCGTCGAGCGACCTCTACGTTGTGCCGAGGTACAAAACGGCCTTCCGGAATCCGTTCACTCCCTTTCCGACCATGGACATCCTGTGCAGCTACTACACTGGTGAGGGTGAGCGCCTTGCGGCGGCCCCGGAGAACGTGCTGCACAGGGCGCACGAGGTTCTGACGCGAGAGACAGGATTCACGCTGGACACGCTTGGTGAACTGGAATACTACGTCATCTTCCCTGACAGCCATCTCTATCCCGTGAAGCCTCAGAAGGGATATCACGAGTCAGCGCCATTCTGCAGAGGAGAAAAACACAGAATCGAAGCCATGCGGGCGCTTGTTCGTGCAGGCGTCAAGGTGAAGTACAGTCACTCCGAGGTTGGTAACATCTGCGAGGGTGGCCGGGAGATGGAGCAGCACGAGATCGAGCTGTCTCCCGTCCCGCTGGAGGAATCCGCCGACCAGCTCCTGGTGTCGATGTGGATGCTTCGGATGCTGGGGCGCAACGAGGGCGTGACTGTGACCCTCGCGCCGAAAATCGTCCCGGGTCATGCAGGGAACGGCCTCCATATCCATTCCAGGCTGATGCAGGATGGCCGAAACGCGATGATTGAGAATGGGGAGTTGAGCGACGCAGCGAGACGTGTGATAGCCGGCTACCTCACGCTCGCGCCGTCGTTGACCGCCTTTGGCAACACCGTCCCTACATCGTACTTGCGACTTGTTCCGCATCAGGAGGCTCCCACCCATGTCTGCTGGGGCGACCGCAACCGCTCGGCCCTTATTCGCGTCCCCCTTGGCTGGTTGAATATCAAGGAGATGGCCTGCGATGCCAACCCGCAGCAGCTCTCCGGGTGTCCAGTCCAGGGAGGCAGCCAGACCGTCGAGATACGGAGCCCTGATGGCTCGGCGAACATCTATCTTCTGCTCGCGGGACTTGCCGTTGCCGCGCGTCACGGACTGCAGATGGCTGACGCCCTCGATATCGCTGCGAATCAGCATATAGGGGTGAACATCTTTGCTGAGGGCCAGGAGTCCATCCGTGACAGCCTTCCTCATCTGCCGGCCTCGTGTGTGCAGTCAGCGGCAGCTTTGCTCGAACAGCGCGCGATATATGAGAAAGACGGTGTCTTTCCTGCTGTTGTCGTCGAGCAGACGGTGGCCAGGTTGAAGCGCTACCACGACGAAGGGCTCATTGAGCGCGTGAGTGGCAACTACGAGGAGTTGTCCAAGCTCATAGACGAGTATCTCCTGGTTCCGTAGCCTGCGAGGATACAAGCCTTGAACACCGCGCGAGGCGGTACGGAAGGGGACCTCCGTGGCTGCCTGTTACCTGCCCGTGTCCTGTCTGCTCGCGCCCGGGGGCACTGAGCACCCGCGTCGATGGGGCCATGTTGAGTCGGAACACGAGGACACCACGGATGTACCTTGACCATGCGACCCAGTCTGACTAGACTCGTGGACAGGTCACACGTGTGACGGGGAGGTGTCGCATGAAAGGCATCTGGTGGTTTGCGCTCGGCCCGGGCATCCTTGCACTTGTCATCGCGGCGTTCGTAGTGGCGCTGTTTGTCGTCAAGCTGCTGTGGGCCTGGACCATTCCAGACCTGTTCCCGGGGGCCGCCGACAAGGGTTCGTGGCCGACTCCATCTCATGGCTCACTTCTTTCAAGGTGGCACTGTTCATCGCGGTACTGGCCGGCCTCTCGGGCTTTGGTCGTGGGCGCCGGTCCTGACTATCCCGGGGAGGTGAAGTGATGGAACCCGGTCTGTGGAACGCGTGGTTGTTCTTCGTGTACTACTGGCTGCCCATGCCGGTTCTGCGGGCATTCCGGCCTGCAACGCTGGACTCGTTGAGCGGGGGTGAAGCGACTCCGTCGAAGGCCAGGAAGAGAGTGGTGCTATCCGCGCTCTTCCTCGCGGCACTGGTGTACTCGATGTTTGTTCCCCTCAAGGTGGGAACGCTCTGGTTCTACATCGGCCTGCCGTTGGCGCTACTGGGGGCGCTGGTTTTTGGGCTCGCCGTGCGCGAACTCATGCGCGAGGAACTCGAGTCCTCTCCGCTGCAGCATGGAGCCTACAGGTTCTCCAGGCACCCTCTCTATGTTGGTGAAATTGTCATGTTCTGCGGTGTGGCTGTTGCGTGTGCCTCTGCCTGGATTCTTGTCTACGCCGCACTCACCTTCGGTCTCCATGCGGCAGACGCCGCTAAGGAAGAAGAGGACTGCCTTGAGCGGTACGGAGGGACGTACGCAGCCTACATGCGGCGGACTCCACGGTGGCTGGGGATGCCGCGAAGAGACGAGGAGGGGGTCGGACAGTGACTCCCTTGTCCTCGACGGCGCCCCGGGCGTTGTGTCACTAGGAAGACCACGTGAAAGGGGGGGCAACGTGTCAGAAGAGAAGGTGTCCGTATCGGGTGGGCAGCTCGTAGACAAGATGAAGGAACTCATCCACGAGGGCAACGTCCGGCGGGTCCGCATCATCCATGATGGGCGGACACTGGTAGATGTGCCGTTGACGCTCGGCGTCCCGGTCGCGGCTGCCACTGTCGCCTGGGCGCCGGTGCTGGCTGCCGTCGGGGCGATTGCAGGGCTTGTCAGCGACTGCAGCCTTGAGATAGAGAGGGTGGACGAGAAGGAGAAGGACGATCCCGACGGGCCTGCCGCGCAGCAGAGTGCGGGGGACGCCACCCGGGATTGACCCGGTCGCGTACGTTGGATCTGAGTGTAGTGCGGTGGTTGGACCATCGCCGTGACAGGTCGGCCCGGTACAGAGAGCGCGAAGATGTTTATCAGGACGTTGTGTTGCACCTCTGGCCTGCCGTAGTAGTGGCAGGCGCAGCGATCCTCTACTTCGGGAGAAAGAGACTCAGCGGTCGGTTGCGCACCTTCGTCATGATGATTGGCGGGTCGATTCTCGGGTTCTTCGTGTCGGTGTTACTGCACAACGGCATCTATGCGCTCGTGTTCGTGACGCTGATGGACAGGCCTGACCTGGATGAGCCGGTGTTCTTCATCATCGCCGTTCTCGTGTGCCCTGTCGTCCTTGCCGTCGGAGTCATCGGTTCCCTCGTCACGTGGCGGAAGCAGAGGCGTCCACCTCAGGAGAGCTGAGCGTGGCGGAGAAAATCGGATGCAATTACTCCGCGCAAAGCTGAAGAGGACTTGACAGAGGGACACTACACTGTTAGTTTTGGTGGTGCCCCAAGCGACCAAGCCAGGGATAGAGGGGCTGGACACCCAGAGCGCAGAGGCTGTAGTTGTTCTGAGACCGCCAGGTTGAGGGACGCGAAAGGCCCGAGCTAGAGGGGGCCAAGCCGCGATCCTAAAAGTGCAAGGCCACTTGGGGCTTTCCTTTTGCCCCGCTCGTCTCCAGCCCCGTGATTCATGCCGGCCTGGCTTCGCCCTCACGTGCCGTTGCTTCGCAGCCCGCCTTCGACCGCCGTGCGTGGCGCCAGCATGGTCGAGGACCGGAGGGCAGACATCGGTTGCCGGAGATGCGTGGCCGGCTGACGGCAAACGTGTCAAAGCCGACGCCCTGTTGACTATCTGTCTCTCGTGACTTGCAGGGGATGTCATCCCCGTTGTCCCTGCCCGGAGTGCATTTCACTCCCCGGCAATTGCAGGGGTGGCCAGCATGGATTTGACGCGAATCCGTCATGTTCATATAGTCAGTTCGAAGGATCTCAGCAATCAGGAGAGACGATGGCACGGTCAAGAGAACTCGAGATACGGTCTTCTGCAGTCACGCTGTCCGACATGGAAGTCTTCATATTCCCGGAGCTCATGTACAGCCTGCTTCTTGCCAACATCATGTCGCCGCGTATCTGGCAGTGGCGTGAAGACCCGTGGTTCGACGGTCTTGAGAAGTTGAAACCCTACCGCCGCATCAACCGGCTCAAGCAGTTCATCATGGAGCACTACGTCTTCAACCTCGATCTGGATACGTGGGGTCTCACGACCAAGGACAAGGAGCTTGAGCGCTTCAATGACTTCATAAGTACGGACACGCTGAAACAATCCAACGCGCTTTTCGGCTACGAAGGGGACAAGTACTACTTCAGTATTGACATAAGGAGACATTTCGGTCTCGACAAGTACGAAGGCGACGTCATTCCGTACTGGAAGACGGAGACCGTAGAGGCAATGGATGCTTTCCGGCACAAGCCCGCGTATCGGAATGGTGCGGGCGAGTGCGTTTCACTCGCTGCACTCTATGCTGCGGCCCTGTTCATCGTCGCACGTATCCCGTTGGAGGATATCTACCTCATGGCGACCCCTCTTCACTCGCAGAACTTCGTCGACATAGGCGACGGCATGCTCACGAACAACCGTCGGCTGCTCACCAAGGCGATGTGGTTCAACGGCACGGCCCTTTCTGCGCAGGCGAGGCGCGCCCTGGAGAACGAGCGGGTCACCATTGTTGCGCACCTGGGGGGTCACATCCACGCGGTGTATGAGGAGGCAACGATAGGCTCTGGCGCCTATGCGCACTACTCTGAGCGTCTGCGGAGCTACCTGAAGACGCAGATTAGCGAGGAGATAGTCGTGAACTTCCTTCGGCATCACCGCGATCTCCAGAGTTGTTTCCAGATTCGGTGGCCTGTTCATGGTGTTGACCGCTACATCCCGTCCGAGCGCGCGTTCTTCTACGAGCACGGCAGCCCGTACCGCATCAGCGACCGCACGAGGTCGAAGCTGCTCGACGACATAGATGAGGAGGAGTTCCAGCCCGCGCCGCTGCCTCAGAGAATAGTGCTCAACGACTTCGAGGACTTCATCAGGGACAACCAGATTGACTGCGAGAAACCCGGGGACATCGAGCGACTCAAGCGCCAGTTGGGCCGCGACTGCGAGCGCGCCGGGCGCGCCATCGACGCCCTCACGAGCTTCTGTCGTGTGGAGCCGCGGCTTCCGGATGCCGGCGCGAAGCATTTCGTTCAGTCCGGCACTCCCCTGGACTTTGGGCTTGAGATGAGGAGGGAGGACATCGTGGCGCGCCTTGAGCAACTGCGCGGCGGCAATGTGGTGGCCGACCTGGCGTTCTACGCCTACAGGGACCTCAACCGCACTGAGCCCTGGCCGTTTCTGCTCGCTGCCCTCAAACGTAACCCCGTGGCCATTGCGGGAGCCAACGGGATGTCCGATGCGGATGTGGTACGCGTGGTGTCTGAGATGCCGGACGAGTCCATCTACGGCGAGCACGGGCGACTTGCCCAGCCTGACGAGGTGTGGAACTACGGGCGGGGCGACGGTGTTGAGAAGGCCATCCTCCTTGCCAACATCCTGCACGAGAGGGCGCCCGGAGAGCCACTCGAGCTGTCGGTTGGGCCATCGGCCGCGCGGCTCACTGCGGGCAGTGAATCCTACGAGTTCACGTCTCGGAAAGAACTCCGGGAGCAATCCTGGCCGCTCAACGACTGGCTCGCCGCTTCGTCATGAAGTCCGGTCCAGCGGCTTCTCAGAGGCGAATGTCTGAGTTAGCGCTCCCGTGCGGGTCAGCCGGAACAGGCCGCTCGACTCGATAGCGGCCTTCAACGCATCGCCCTTCAGATGGTGGTCGTGGGATGAAAGGACGCCATCCGGCCTGAGCACCCGGCGCAGCTCGGCGAGTACCTGTGGCGCGTCGCTCAGGTCGTGGTAGATGTCATAGAGCAGTACCACATCGACGCTATCGTCGTCGAGTCCCGTGGCGCAGTCCGACAGGATGGTCGTGACATTGGAGAGGCCGGCCCGCTCCGCCCGTTCCGCCGCCATCTCGATGGCGAGCGGGTGCATATCCAGCGCATACACTCTCCCTGCCGCGCCTGCCATGCGCGCTGCGGGCGCCACGTAGCTGCCAGGCCCGCAGCCGTAGTCGAGCACTGTGTCTCCCGGCTGGATGCCCACCTCCTGAAGGAAGTCCTCACGGGGTTTGCGTGCGTCCCTCACCCTGTAGCTGAGCGCCATCAGTTTGAAGCCCCTGTCCGGCTGCCGTGCGCACATATCAGCCTCCCTCCTTGCCCGTGCCCTGCGCGAAACGCCCGTCGTCGCGTGTTTCCTCCAGTCTTCGAATCCGCGTGGCGAGCCATCCGACCTGAACGTCTTCCCCGTCGTCGAAGCGAGGCACGTAGGGCTTGATGTCCAGGAGCGGTGTCCCGTCGACGAAGTCAACGTCCTTCACGTGCAGCGTTGTGCCCTCCATGCGGACAAGCCTCACGATTGAAAGGCCGATGGGATTGGGGCGCGACGGCGAGCGCGTGGCGAAGAGCCCCCTTGTGGTTGTGTCCATGTAGGGCTGCACTCTCAGCGCGAAAGGGCGCGCCAGGTGCATGTAGCACAGGAGGACAATGTGAGAGAATCCGTCGAGGTCTCGGAGTCCTTCCTCGTATTCAGGAAAGATCTCCACGCTGCCCTCAACTCCGCGCGCGGCACGAGGCTGTATCGGCGTGCCCGCCGCTTCCTTGAACGGTGAACGTACGATGCCTATGGCTGTGAACCGAATCTCGTCCATGCCCGACTGACTCCTCATCTATTGCGGCTTGGCGTATTCTGACGGCTCCTTGCCCAGATGCAGGCGTCGCCGGTAGCCTCCTGACCAGGGAGCGCCGTCTCCCCTGTAGCGGAGAAAAAGCACCCAGGCAGTCGCGCCCACCGTTACAGCCGCCACCAACATCTCGACGGCCATCATGGTGATGAGTTGCGCCTGGAGGAGAATGACGCTGTAGTTCATGAGGCTGTGCAATCCGGCCGCGATGAGGAAGAAGAGCCAGCCCCTGCCTTTCGCAAGGCCGTAGCCGGCAAGCGCGGAGAAGGCAATGTGCCCGGCTATCGTGAAGAATCGCTCCCAGAAGGGTATGATGGCCGGGAATCCTCCGGCCTCTACAGATGCCCAGGTGAAGCCGGCGGCAAAAACCTGGTTGTGTGCCCACATCGCCTCGAAGATGCCGAAGCCGGCCCCGGCGGCTGCGCCGAGCACGATTCCCACTACGGGAGATATGTTGCGCTCGGCACGCTGCCAGATGAAGACCATCGGCAGCATCTTCGCTCCCTCCTGGACAAGGCCGCTCAGCAACATCAGCGGGAGGCCGAAGAAGAAGAGCCACTTGACGATTGTGGCCTGGTCGAAAGCCATCCCGGTGAGCTGCTGGGTGAGTATCTGGAGCGGCACCTGGATGAACGCGACTGCAAGGAGCGTGAGAATGGCTGAGACGGCCATAACGCCCCAGAGGAAGCCGTAACCCGTCAGCGGTGGTCGGTACAGCGCATACCAGAACAGCCCGAACCCGATGGCAAGACCCATTGCCACGAAGTTCGGATTGGCGAACCAGTTGACGAACAGAGGCAGCGACTCAGCAAACATCACTTCACTCCTGTCTCACATTGCATGGATGTATAACGGCGGAGGGCTGCGTGGGGTTGTTCTTCACGAGCGCGTGAAGAAGGGTACTCTAGAGAACCACCGTCCGTCACGGTGTGAGCATGGCACATCAGCCGCGGACGGACAAGAGGGCTGCGGTTATCCTTCGCAGGGGCTAGCCCGCTGTTTGCTGGTCGACCGTCCTGTTCATCTTACCGCTCGCGAATTCTTCGAGGTCCAGCGATACGAAGGAGAAGCCAAGTTCCCTCAGCCGCGAGATTATGAGGTCGCGCTGCTGTAGCGCACGCTCGGCGTTGCCCACCTCTACTACGGCTAGATTGTGCGGAAAGTGCCGCACCCGCACCTTCTCGAAGCCGAGACCGCGCAGGAATTCCTCAGCCCTGTCCACACGGTCCACACGTGTTCGCGTGACCGGATACCCGTGTGGGAAGCGCGAGGCCAGGCAGGCCACGCTGGGGCGGTCCCAGCCAGTGAGACCCAGTTCGCGTGAGAACTCTCGTATCTCCTCCTTGCCCACCTTGAACTCGATGAACGGATGCCAGATGAGGTCCTCCGTAGCGGCCTTCAGGCCGGGACGGTAGTCGTCGAGGTCCGAGTAGCTCAGCCCATCGGCTATCGTTGGATAGCCGTTTGTCCCGGCCCAGCGCCACGCGGCGGCGTCGCGCGCCTTCCTGCAGTGGTAGCAGCGGTCGGGCGGATTCACCTTGAAGTGCTCCTGCTCCAACTCGTTCAGCAGCAACACGTGCTGGCGGATGCCGATCTCGGTGGCAAGTGCCCGCCCGGCGGCGATCTCGCTCCGGGGGACGACCGCCGAGTCGATTGTCAGCGCGGCGGCATCCTTATCGAGCGCGTCGTATGCCAGCTTCGCGAGAAGGGTGCTGTCGAGGCCACCCGAGTAGAGCACGACCAGCCTGCCGCGCCTCGCCACGGCGTTCAGGAGTTGCTCTAACCGTTCTGTGATTGACCCCTCCGTATTGCCCTCAGTATCCGCACGGCTGCCGCTGCGGCGCCGACCGAGTTGCCGATGTTGACGACCGTCACGCCGGGGGAGCAGCTCTGGAGCATCGTCATGAGCGCCGCCTCACCCTGGCCGCCGAATCCGTAGCCGATGGGGGTGGGGACGGCGATGACAGGCATGTCCGTGAGCGAGGCCAGCACGGTGGGAAGCGCCCCCTCCATGCCGGCGAATACGACGAGGACGTTCGCCTCCTTCATGCGCCGGAGGCTCATGAAGGGCCGGTGGATGCCGGCCACGCCGGAGTCGTATGACCTGACCACATTGACGCCCAGCTCCTCGAGCAGCAGTGCGCACTCCTCGGAGAAGGGCACATCGGATGTGCCTGCAGTGATGACGCCGGCTGTGCCGAGCTGCTCCTTCGCGCTCTCGTCCGAGCCGATGACCATTACCCTGCCGGCTGTCTTGATGCGGTGTGAGTGGAAGGTTTCCTGGAGCTTCTGCTCCCCCTCCGGGCTCAGGCTCGCAATGAACGCCCTGCCGTTGCTCTGAAGCACGCGGCCGACGATGTCGAGCAGGTCGCCCGTGAGCTTTCCCTCCGCGTAGACAACCTCCGGAAAGCCGAGCCTTCTCTCCCGCTCCATGTCGAGGAGGAAGTGCTCCTGTCCCTCGTAGAACAGCTCGAGTATCCTCGCGCCGGCCTCCTCCTCGTCCACCTCTCCCAGCCTGTAGGCTTGCAGTACGTCGTCGAACATCCGTCGTTCGGCCATCAGTTGCCTGCCTCCCTCTGCCCGAGTTGTGCCCGCGCCGCCTCGAGTACGATGCTGTAGACCTCTTTGAGTGCGACATCGGACTGCTTGCTCAGCAGGCGGCACGACTCGTATTCGGGCGAGACGTTCACCGTCTGACCGCGGTAGTGCGCCACCTTGACGCGCGCTGTGCCCAGCTCCGTCTCGACGTCGAGTGCCTCTCGCTCTGCCTCGAAGCGCTCCGGGTAGCTCACCCTCACGCCGAGTGTGGAGCTCTCCTTCATCAGCGTGTCGATGAGGCTGTCCTTCCGGTGCACCTCGCTAAGGACCGATATGCGTACCCCCGGGCGATTCTTCTTCATCTGCACCGGCGTGTAGAACACGTCGAGCGCGCCTCCCTGGTAGAGCAGGTCCATGAGGTGGCCGTACAGTTCCGGGTTCATGTCATCGATGTTGCTCTCAAGAAGGGCGAGCCGCTTGGCTGCGTCCCCTGACGCGGAATGGCCCAGGTATCCGCGCACGACATTCGGAATCTCCAGGTCGCGCTGTCCTGCGCCGTAGCCGATGCGCTCGACGGTCATGCTGACGGGGCCGTACTCGTCCACGAGCTGGCTCAGGATGAGCGCGCCGGTGGGCGTGACAAGCTCCGCGCGAACGCCGCCGACGGAGTCCATGCGCACGGGGATTCCCTTCAGCAGCTCAGCAGTCGCCGGCGTCGGCACGGGGTACTTGCCGTGTGCCATGCGCGCGAATCCCGTACCCGTATTCACAAGCCCGCAGCAGACATGGTCGACGCCAAGCAATTCGAGCCCCTTCACGGCGCCCACTATCTCGACGATGGCGTCGACGGCGCCTGCCTCGTGCAGGTGCACCGAGTCCGCCGTTGTGCCGTGCACCTGTGCCTCGGCCTCCACCAGCGCGGTGAACATCTCCTTCGTCTTGCTCTGCGTTGGCTCGCTCAGCCGCCCCAGCATCTCGAATATCTCCGATAGCTGCATGGCGGATCCGTGGGGGGTCGCTTCGTCGCTATCGTACGTGTCGCCATGGTCGTGCTCGTGCGTATGCTCGTGGTCGTGCTCATGCGTGTGCTCGTGGTCATGGCCGTGTTCTTCGCCGCCCTCGTCGTCGGTTGCCAGTGTCACCTTCGTGCTGACAGCTGATACTCCGTTCTTGTTAACGCGGCTCACTGCGAGGTCGAAGCGGACTCCGAGCCGCTCAAACTCCTCGACGAGAATGTTTTCGTCGGCGCCGAGGTCCATGAGAAGCCCCAGGAACATGTCGCCGGCGATGCCCGAGAACGGGTCAAGGTAGAGTGTTCTGCCGCCTTCCATTGGCTGTCTGCTCCTTAGTTGGTCCGTCGGCCGCTCAGTGGGTCGTGCTCATATGGTGCTCGTGTCGCAGCACATGCGGCACAAGCGAGTGGGGCTTCTCCTGGCCGTGGGTCTCCATGAGATCGTCGTCCGCCATTATCGTAGCGGGGTGGCCGTCGGCCACGATTCGGCCGTTGTCCATCAGCAGCACCCGTGAGCATACCTCCAGGATGAGCCGGGGCTGCATGGCAAGCACTCCCGCGATCGAGACCATCCGCTTCTCTCCCTCGGACAGGTGATGCGACGGCCTGTCGGCGAGGTCGAGATGACCGACCGTGCACAGCGCGTCGGACACGCGGGACCCGGCCTCCTCCTTTGAGAGGCCCATGTTCCGCGGGCCGAATGCTACGTCGTCGCGCACCGACGGGCAGAATAGCTGGTCGTCGGGGTTCTGGAATACCAGCCCCACCTCCGGCCTGAAGGAGCCGTTGATGACCGGCCTTCCGAATATCAGTACTTGCCCCGACGACGGCTTCAGCACGCCGCATACCTGGAGGAAGAAGGTTGTCTTGCCCGACCCGTTGGGGCCGATGAGCCCGGCTTCCTCGCCCGGCCGCACGGCGATGCTCACGCCGCAGAGCACATCGGGGGTATCGGGATAGGAGAACTGCAGCCCTGAGACCTCAAGAGCGAGTTCGGGCGCCGCAACTACAGGGGCTGGTGAGTCTTCGTGGAACACGTTGCGGTCATTGTAGTAGAGACGCCGAACCGTGTCCACACGCGATGTCGGCTACGACGAATGCTGCCGCCAGCGTGAGGAAAAGAGAGAGGAGGAGAGCATCTCTCCGGTGCGCGTTGAACTCGATGCCATGGCTCCCTGCCGCACCGTAGCCCCGGAGTAGCATGGCCCTGCATACCGACTCGGAGCGCTCGTAGCTTCTGACGAGCACGCTGCCGCCGCGCCACGCGGACGTGGGCAGGCGCCGTACTCCAAAGCCCCCTGCCTTGAAGCCTCGCAGTCGCATCGCCGGCTGCATCCGCTGCAGGTCGCGGAACGTCTCATAGGGCTCCTGTGTAGCTTTGTGCGAACGCTATCAGTTGCACCTCCACACGGTTGCAACCATGCGGAGGTGCTCAGTGCAAGCCCTCTCGATGAGAAACGTCGCGCGACGTTGGGGTAGAATTGCCCCGTAACACTTGGGGGTGAATGACATGTCTGAGATGACAGCTGGCATCGAGGCGCTCATGGCCGACCTCTACGGCCCGCTTCCCCGGCAGGGGCCCGGGAATACTGCGAGCACTCGGAAGGCGTTCTCGATGCTCGGCCCGCTGCCGGAGCGGCCGACCGTGCTGGACATCGGCTGTGGCACCGGGGCACAGACCATAGAGCTGGCGAAGCTGATGCCGGGGCACATCATCGCGCTGGACGTGTTCGACTGGGCACTGGACAGAGTGTCGGAGAAGGTTGTGCAGGCGGGACTGGTCGTCCGCGTGCGCACAACGAAGCAGTCCATGGATGCAATGGACTTCCGTGAAGAGACCTTCGACCTCATCTGGTCCGAGGGTGCGCTCTACATCATGGGCTTCGAGAACGCGCTCCGTGCCTGTCGGAGACTGCTGAAACCCGGCGGCTACCTCGTGGCGAGCGAAGCGTCGTGGGTCAGGGCCGACCCTCCGCAGGAGTTGCGCGACTTCTGGGCTCAGGGTTACCCGGACATGAAGTCAGTCGAGGACAACGTGGAGCTGATTCGCGACTGCGGCTTCGAGTTAGTCGGCCACTTCCACCTGCCGGACCGCGCCTGGTGGGACGACTACTACGCCCCGATGCTCAAGCGCCTGCCAGGGCTGCGAGAGAAGTACGCGGACTCACCCGACGCCCTCGCCATGTTCGACGAGTGCGACACTGAGATGGCCATCCACAAGAAGTACGCGAAGTGGTACGGGTACGAGTTCTTTGTGTGTGGTGCAGAGTAGAGCGTGGCCGCATCGACTATTCGCGTGGTCTGAGGCCTGACACCCCCACCCCGATCACATTCCACGTCACCTCGGGGTTCGGGAGGTGGGAGGAATTGACCAGCCCCCGCAATTCTGCCGGTGTGTAGGCGGCGCTGACGGACATGAGCAGTCCCGGTCTCATGGCCCTCGGCTTGCAGCCAAGCCACATGAACCACTTGAGCAATGGGTTCATGTCCCGCCGCATGTCGCTGATGAAGTAGCGTCCACCCGGCTTGAGCACGCGCGCCATCTCGTTCATCACCTGCATGGGGTCGGTCCACTCGTGCAGCGAGCCGGTCGTGAACACGGCATCGAAATGGCCGTCCTCGAATGGCATCCTCTGCGCCCGCGACTCCACGTACGTGACCCTATCCTGGAGGCCGTACTCACGGGCGTTTCGCTCCGCCACAGCAATCATGTCCGCGCTGATGTCCAGCCCCGTGAGTGTCGTCCCCTCCGTGGACTTCAGCCACTCGAGCCCGAGGTACCCCGGCCCCGGCCCTATCTCAAGTGCGTGACCCGACGTCATGCCGGCCTTGATGATGTCCTTCGTCCTCATCCAGCCGCGATCCCGGAAGCCTCGCTGCAGCTCATCGTAGACCTCACAGGTGAACTCGCCCGTGATGCCGCTGTCCGTCTCTTGTACGCGTGGTCTGACCATCTCTTCCTCCTGTGCCGTGCGCCGACGCCGTTCCGGCTTAGCCCTCGTCGTCTTCCTCGTCTTCCATCGCGGCCTCGCCTTTCAGGAACGATTCCATCTTCCTGGCCGCACCCATGGAGCCTTCCATCATCTTGAGGATGAAGTTGGACTTCGTGAACACGAGGCCCCTGTCGAGGTCTCCGAGCACGAGGAGTTTCTCACCTGCCTCGATGCCGAAGTCCTTGCGCGCCTGCGCCGGGATGACGACTTGTCCGCGTTCGCTGACGGTGACCGAACCGTAGAACTTCTTGCGCTTGTTGTGTGCCATGTGAATCCTACCTGTCTTATTTACAAAGCAAATCATGCATGTATAATGTGTAGTTGTCAAGACCGGGGAACAAGAAATGAAAGCAGTCATCATCAAGGGGACCTACCATCGAGAGGGCGTCGTATCCGGACTCGTGGACAGCTTCGTAGCCGGACTGAAGGAGTCCGCGCCGGACGCGGATGTGCGACTCATTGACCTGCTCGACGTCACGGTCGAGTTCTGTCGGGGCTGCGGCAAGTGCTCCGAAGACGACCCGTCCAAGCCGCTCGGAGACTGCTCTATCGCCGGCGATGATGTGCGTGGCATCCTGGAGCAGGTTGTCGACTGCGACGCGCTGGTCTTCGCGACGCCTATCTACGAGTTAGGACCCACGGCCATCATGAAGCGCTTCATGGAGCGCATGCTGCCGACCCTCAGGCCGGGGAAGTTCGGCCCCACCGGCAGGGCTTCCAGGCGGAGGGATAAGGTGGGCGTGGTACTGCTCTCCTCAGGGGCGCCCTACCCCATCAACATGCTGGCGGGGATGACGCGTTACCCTGCACGCATACTGGGGAAGCTCAGCCGGATGGCCGGGTGCGGCCGCGTACACACGATGAGGGCGGGCGGTGTCGAGGCGTCGGAGAAGGTGCGCGAACGGTACGCCGGCAAGTCCCGCGACCTTGGACGCAAGGTGGGACGGCAGGCGTCGACGGGCTGAGCCGGTGCTCAGGCAGCCGCAAACAGCAGCAATACCGCTGCCACAGTCTGTATCGCCGGGCATATCTTCATCGCGAGGATAGGTGTGCGCGACGCCGTGAGGAGCATCAGCACGGCCGAGGCGAACAGCATCCCGGCGCACGTGTGAAAGACCGTCACCACGATTGGCTCGGCCGATACGCCGCCCCGCGCCACCAGCGCTACGAGCACCCCGATGAACACGAGCGTCAGGCCGCCTCCTATCCACGACATCATGATGGTGCGCCGGTTGAACGGGAGCAGCGGCTCGAAATCCGCAATCACCATCCTCGTGGCAGCGAGGTGCGCGATGCCCCAGGCAATGCAGAGCCCTCCTGCGATGTAGGCCAATGTCATGCCGTCCACTTCTTCCTCCCTCCGCCCGATTGAAGCGTCTCTCTAGTCTGCCGCGCCATGCGAATTCAGCGACGCCACGAAGTCGGCCACTGCCTGTGCGTGGTCGCCTGCGACGTCTTTCTCGCCCAGCGCCAGGGTTGCCACGGGTGCCTTGCCGGTGACTTCGCCGAGTGCGTCACATCCCTTCTGCGCGAACCGCGCGTCACCCGCAGTGCACAGGAAGGCCACGTTCTTGAAGCTGTCCTTGTGGCTGGTGGCGTAGGTGCGGGTCGGCGTGCAGATGGTGAATGCCCAGATGGGGCCGCCGAGAACCACCAGGTCATAGTCCGCAGGGTTGCGCGCGGTCGGCTCCAGGTCAGCCGGGTGTTTCCGCATGGCGTCGCGCCCGGCCCTCATGTAGCCAACGCGTCCCTGCCTGTTCTTCCGGTCCTTGAGTTCCTCGACATCCGCCTTCAGCGCCGTCGCCACCTCTTCCCCTATCTTCCTCGTGTTGCCTGTCCTGGAGTAGTAGACCACGAGTGTCTTCAAGGAGTGGTCCTTCTTTCCTTCAGAACCCGGGCGTGGCTCACGTTTTCGTGTGCATCAGGCTGGTCACCTGTTCACCCGAGATGCGCTGCCCGGAGCCGCCCGGCTTCGTGCATGGAGGGATTTGCCCCCGGCCCGGAGGCCGGAAGGCATCCCCCTCGTTTCTGTCCCTGTGCCATGGCATCGGCGCAGGGATCAGCCCCTGTCTGTCGTGCTTCGCCTGGCCTCAATTATCCGCTTTCCCATGACGACGAATGCGCCCATTCCGAACATCGCAATTGCCAGCCACACGAAGAAGCCGATGAGCGGGATGGCGCGCAGCAGCGTGAGTATCAGCAGGCCGAGAGCAAGAGAGCCAATCATGAAGCCCCTGCCCTCGAGCGGCTTCGAGTTGCCAAGTATGAGGTGTCCTATCAGCAGGCTAACGGGGAGCTGGCTCAGATAGAGCAGGATGCCCCACACGGCAAGCGAGATGAGCCCGATGGGCAGCCCGACTACCGTAATGCAGACCACGATGGCTGCAAGCGGCGTCACGAAGAGGGCGATTGCCCCCCATCCGGCGCTCGCGCCCGTGTGAGTTCGTATGGCGTCCGACGCGCCTGCCATCCGCCCGGGAACCAGCAGTATCAGCACGATGCCCGCAACCAACGCCATGAGGTAGCCGACGATCTTCCAGGTGATGCCGGCGAGGAAGAACAACGGGCCAAGTGCTCCGAGGCCCTTGCGTACCGGCACCGTGTCCTCCTCCTCGATGCGTTCCGTGAATGCAACAGTGCCCTTCACGGCACCGGCCGGTATGTCCGCCTCCGTGCCGGCCGAGTAGCTCAGATTGCCCTCGATTACGGCGCCGGGCTTCACTTCGAGCGTTCCGACCTTGACTTGCACATCGCCGCCGACGCGGCCCACAATCACGAGGGTTTCGGCTGCGCCCTTGATGTCACCTTCCACCTCGCCACGCACGTAGACCTGGCCTGCACCGAACACGAGGTCTTCTCTCACACGAGCGCCATCGGCCACTGTGAGCGCGCCGCAGCCTGCTACCAGGTCTCCTTCGATATCACCGGTTGCGTCTACGGTGGAAGCACCGACTCTGACTCCGCGTCCGATGCTGCCGCTGAGGGCTACGGTCTGTCCCACCACAGTGGCTCCACCGTCGATGGTCCCTCCAATACTCAGGGTCTGCCCTGCGGCGAAGACACTACCGTGCACCACTCCCGTAGTGGTGACTGTACGTCCTCCGAGATAGAGGTCTCCCTGGACCTCTTCTCCGCCTCCGACGGTCACGATGTCTCCCCCGCGCGAGTCGAACGCGAGCACGGGAACCGCCGCGGCTGCCGTCAGCAGCAGCACAAGCAGCCCCACGGTTGTCGCTCTCAGAGCCATTCCTCTCATGTCTCCTCCTTGGCCACTGCACATGCCGAGCGGCCGACCCGGGCGCATCGGACTGCCCTGCTATTCCTCTTGCTTGCAGCGCAGACGGTCCATCTCCTTGCGAATCTCGCGCCGCTCCCAGCCGCCTTGCTCGGGGAAGGGGAGACAGCAATCACGCGGACGGATGCGGCTCTGTTGTCTGCCCTCCCGTGCCTCACGGGCACCACGGTTCTTCATTCCACGATAGCGCAAGATGCAACAACTGGCAAGATGGACAGGGACGAGAGCCGATGTTCTTAGTCCCGCCAGCGACTGCAGGCACGGGTCGGAGCGTGTGCACAACGCCCTCTGGGAGGGTGGCAGAGAAAGGGGAGCGCCGGTCCCGGCGCTCCCCCAAAGAATCCGTTCTAGTCAGCGAATGCGATGATGCCGCATACGACGAGGTTGGCGATGGGAACGATCATGAGTATGCCGAGCCAACCCGGCTTGTTGCGGGCCTCAGCCACCTTCCACATGACGAGGATAGCGAAGACGACGTTCGCAATGGGGATGAAGAAGAAGAACACCCACCACCATGGCTTGCCCGCTATCTGGCAGGCGAGCACGAAGTTCGCGATGGGTATCCACGCGAGCCACGGGTTCTCGGTGTTCGTCTTCTTGGCTATGGTGTAGAGACAGAATGCTACGTAGGCATATATCGCGAGGGACAGGAATACCCATGCGCCACTGAACATGAAGGCCATCATGCCCCAGGGCAGACTGTAGTCAAACGCATCCATGTATCACCTCCTTGCCTTTGCAACATGATACTGGAATATGGTCGGCTGTCCAATGGTTTGGAGAGGATTCTGGCGGTCCGGAGGCACTTCGGCTTCCGGATATGGTGGTCTTGCCTCGATACGTCTGCCTCAACAGCGGTAGAATAGGTGTGTAAGAACCCCGTACACGAACGCGCAGGCTACAGCTGCCGCTCTCGAGGCGTGGGGCATAACAAGAGGAGGGAACAGCAATGAAAGACCCATTCAGTCTTGAGGGCAAGGTCTCCGTTGTTACCGGAGGAAACGGAGGCATAGGTAAAGGCATCGCCGACGGTCTCGCCGCGAAGGGGAGTGCCGTTGTTATTGCCGCCCGTGACGAGTCGAAGACCGCTGAGGCGGTGGAGGACATCAGGAGTCGGTTCGGTGTCACGGCCTCGGGGCTGTTCATGGACGTCGCCGAGCCGCAGAGTATCACGAGTGGTATCCAGAAGGTGCTGGACGAGTACGGCAGGATAGACGTCCTTGTGAACAACGCCGGCGTCAATATCCGCAAGCAGCCCCAGGACTACACCGTCGAGGAATGGGACAAGATACTCGACATAAACCTCAGGGGGGCCTTTCTGTGCTGCCAGGCGGTGTATCCCGCAATGAAGAAGGCAGGGAGAGGAAAGATAATCAACACGGGGTCCATGACATCGTTGTACGGCCTTGGCAAAGTTGTGCCCTACGCGTGCAGCAAGATGGGCATACTCTCGCTCACCTATTCACTTGCCCTTGCCTGGGCTCGAGATGGCATATTCGTGAACTGCATATTGCCCGGCTGGATCGACACGCCGTTGACAGTGGTGGCGCGGAAGGACTTCCCGGGACTCAGCCAGTTCGTCGAGGACAAGACCCCGATGGGTCGCTGGGGTGAACCGGCCGACTTCATGGGGATAGCCGCCTTTCTTGCCAGCAGCGCCTCCGACTTCATAAGCGGGGAGTACATCAGGGTCGACGGAGGGTTCGCCCAGCACGGCAATACGGTCAGTTTCGACTAGGAAAAGCGGCCGTGCACCGGGCATTTCGCTCGTGTCGCGGTTTGCTTGTGTCCCGGGTTGCTCCGTGCTATCCTTGAAATAGTGCGTCCCGCCGGATGAGTCGCTCACCGCAACGGGACGGTTCAGGAGGGATGGATATGTTGGAAGACGTGGAAAAGCTGTTGAGAACCACCGCGGATGAGCTTGAGAAGATGCTTAGCAGCAAGACGGTCGTCGGAGATCCCATCACGATCGGTGACGTAACCATCGTCCCGTTGCGGAGTGCGGGGTTCTGGTTCGGCAGCACTGGTGGTGGAGGAAAGGCCCAGGTGAGGGCAAAGGGTGAGGGGGAGCTTGCAGGAACCGGTGGTGGTGGTGGCGTAAAGCCGGTCGCAGCGCTCATCATCGACAAGAATGGCGTTAGACTTGAGCCGGTGAGGGGTAGCCTCGCGCAGGTGGCGGACAAGGTGTCTGAGGTGCTCCCCAAGATGCCATGGATGGCTGGCGCCAAAGAAGCCCAGGAAGCAGCCGAAGGGTAGTGCCGGGTGTGGGTTGTTGTTGCGCTGTGCAGTCTCGCCGCGCTGACAGCTCTGCTGCTCTGTATTCCCGTGGATCTCGACCTTCGACTTGAGGTCTACGGGAAGGCGGCACTGCATCTGAGGGTTGAGTGGCTGTTCGGGCGGCTGCGAAAAGCCTTTCGCACTGGTGAGGAGCGGAAGGTGCCTGCCCTCCCGAAGCCTGAGAAGAAGGCTGGCAAGCCACGGGCAGTTGTATCTACGGGTCGCCTTCTCTGGCGGCTGGTGAGGGTGAGCGGTCTTGTCGAGAGCGTCGCTCGGTTGTGGGGGCGACTGCTTCACTGCTTCAGCATTCGTCGCCTCTACCTTGACTTCCGTGCGGGGCTGGAGGACCCTGCCGATACCGCGTTGCTCCTCGGCCCGGTGTGCCTGAAGGCCATGTTTGTGAACCTGTGGACAGGTGACGACATCAGGCTTGTGCCCGTGTTTGAAGGAGAGCCGTTTCTTGAAGGGCAGGGAGGCATAGGCGTTCGACTGTACCCCATCAGGACGGTTCCTCCGCTGCTTGCCTTCTTGTTCAATCCCTCGACTCTCAAGACCCTCATCGTTGTGGTGCGCTGGAAATGGCGAAGAAGATAGGATTAGGGGACGCGCTGGCCGTTGGAGGACTGACGATTGTCCCGGTGGCGGTCACGTCCGTTGAGATTCAGCGGATGGCAGGCAGTGTGACGGCCGCTGGGGACAGGGAGGCCGCCGCTGTGATAGTGATTGGCCCCTCGGGTACGGAGGTCCTGGCGGTGTCAGGCGACATCCTGTCGCTCGAACAGCTCGGTGACCTGTACCCTGAGATACGGGAGCAGCTTGACGCGCTCCGTCCGCAGTCCTGACGCTCTCAGACAAGCTGCTGCATCTGCCTCTCACATGTCTATTCGCGACATCACGCGACAGGTCACGGCCTGATCTCTTCAACTCTCTGTGCTGAAGTCGAGTCTTGTCTCCGCCGCCTTCCGTTACGTCGTGCGCAGGGACTGCCAGTCGCCCTTGCTGTCGTGCTGTTGAGCTCTGGCTGCGTTCCTGTGCCGGCTGCCACCGCTGAGGAATTGGTCCGGTTCGCTCTCGTCAGGGGGCTTGGACCACTGCCGCAGCCTCCCGGCATTCCTGTTGCTGCCCTGCTGACGGCCCGACTCTCCTGTGATACTGTGCGGTTGGGGTGGACCCGTAAACTCGTCATGGTGACGTGACGTTCTATCAATACAGGCCAAAGGGAGGGACCTGCGCATGGAAGAGAACAACAACCTTGATAACACCCAGATCGTTAAGGTCGAGGACATCAGCCTCGCCACCATGGACCTGCAGCAGCAAAGAATGGCCGAGAGGCTCTACTCCCAGCTCGGGCTTGACCCCGTTGTCGACAAGGTGCTGAAGGAGTACAAGACCCAACTCAGCGGCGTGGACAAGGCCACCGACCGCGTTTTCGGCCCCTTTGACATCAAGGGAAGGGCCGACTCGGTTGCCAAGGTGTCGGCGCTGATGACCTACAGCGCGCTTCACCAGCAGTACACCAAAGAGCTCGACCAGATGCAGGAGCAGGTGGACACTGTGGCGGGCGAGCGCGACCATGAGCGAGCCAATTACGACTCGCTCGTTCAGAAGGTGGCCGATGTCGTCGGCGGCGACTACGAGGAGCTGAAATCGAACTACGAGGAAGTAGTTGACCGGCTGTCTAGTGTCGAACACCTCAAGTCACAGACATCCGTGCTCAATAAGGAAAAATCGGAACTGGTCCAGAAGTATGAGTCCCAGATCGCTGATCAGCAGAAGGAGAAAGTTGACACGGTGGCTCGATACGAGAGCGAGCTTGCCGCATTGAGAGAGGAGTATCGCACCGCTGCCGATGACCTGCGCTCTCAGGTGGGGGAGCGAGGCAAGAGGATAGAGACGATCGAGGGAGAGAAAACTGCCGTAATCTCGGAGAGGGACGGTCTTGCCGGGCAGCTCGACGAATTGAGGAAGGCGCACGCCGACCTCGAATCGCGACACTCGGCACTTACGGCGGACCAACAGAAGCTCAGGGCTGCGGCCGCAGGCCTGGAGGGCAGTATCCCCTTCGACGAGATACGCAAACGACTGGGACCTGAGATGCACACCTTCGTTCTCACTGATTCCAAGGTGCCTGACGCCGTCATCGATGGAGTCGGCAAGTTCATAGATCTTAAGAAGTACCTCGCTCACGCTGTCGAGACGGGCGCGCGTGAGGCGGGCAAGAAAGCTGTCGAGATGCTGGCTGTCTCGTAGTCAGTGTGGGAGTGAGGGGGTTGTTGCCCGGCAGCCACACCGGTTTCCGGTGCGCGGGTGCATGGTGGATGTCGGCAGTTCCGTGCGTACGAGCAGGGGCTCGGCTGTCAGGTTGCAGGTGCTTCCGGGGACCGCGTGGGCTCGTGTGAGCTGCCACCGGTGAGCATGCCCATGCTGTCAAGGAGCGGGGGCAATCCTGCCGCGCAGTACTCCTCGTTCCACTCACCTATCTCGCACACACGAATGGCTGCGTCCGGGAGGTAGCGCGCAACCATCTCCCAATCAAGCTGGCCCGCCCCCGGGCACTGGTGGTCGCGCTCGCTGTTGACGTCGTGAAGGTGGATGCCAATCAGACGGCCCGAGTAGCGCTGGAGCCAGTCCTGGTGCCCGGCGAATCCGAGTCGCTCCTGTGTCTCTGCATGGCCCGTGTCGTGCCAGTATCCCACCACTGCGGGGTCGGACTCCGCAAGCAGTAACTCCATCTCGTCCAGGTTTGGTATCTCGTGAACGTTGTGCCGCGTCTCCAGCCCGAGCATGACTCCCCTCGGACGCGCGATATCCTCGAGCTCTCGAAGGGTCTGCAGAGCGCGCTCCACGTGGGCGCGTTGGTTGGCGCCCCGCAGCGCGAGGAGATGCTGACTTACCTTCAGGTACTCCTCCGAGTCCATCTGCCCCTGGTGCCACAGAGCGTGCAGTCGCCGCTGCATGGACTTGCCGACAGGCACGTGTCCCATGTGCAGCACCACGGCGCACGCACCGACCAGTGCGGCTTGCTCGATGGCCTCTCCGGCGAAACTCACCGCCTCTGAGCGCTCGGATTCATCGAGAGAGCAGAGTGATAGGTCGTAGGCCCGGCAGTCCCGGGATGACTGCAGGTTTGGACAGGGGTTGTGGAGGCTTGAGAGAGGGAGCGGCCCTTGTGCGAGCATGCCAAGCATCTCGTGCGACGTGACGTAGGCGTTTGCCTCGATGGCGGAATAGCCCCAGGATTGTGCATCTCGCGAGAACTTGGTGAGGTCCGTGTACCTGCCCCGCGCCCACATCGTGGAGAGTGCGATGTCCTTATTCACTGGATGTTCTTCTCCTGTTCGAGGAACTGGAACCGGGCCAGTAGATTCCTCTGCTCCTCGCTGATATCCCGGGGCGTGACGAGCTGGACCATGACGTAGAGGTCCCCCTTGTTGTGACTTCCGAGCCTCGGCATACCTTTGCCCTCAAGTCGGAAGAGAGAGCCCGTCTGTGTCCCCTGTGGTATCTCCAGCGTTGCATCTCCGTCGAGTGACGGAACCGATATCTCCGCTCCGAGCGTAGCTTGCGCGACGTCAATCTCCCTTGCGGTGTAGAGGTCGTCGCCGTGGCGCTCGAAGACAGCGTGCTGCTGAACTCCCACGACAACGTAGAGGTCGCCGGCTCTGACATCTCCGTCTCCTGTCTCCCCTTCTCCCTTCATGCGGAGCGTGTAGCCGCTGTCGACGCCGGCAGGTATCGTAATGCTGACGTCATGCACCTCTTCGAGTTGCCCGCTACCACTGCAGAGAGAGCACGGCTCCTTCACGACCTGGCCGGTGCCACGGCATTCTCCACAGACGCTTATCTGACGAAACACGCCGATGCCCGACCTGTGCTCCCTCACTACCTGTCCGGTGCCTCTGCAGCGGGCGCATGTCGTGGAGGCTCCTTCCTTCGCGCCGGTGCCCCTGCAGGACGTGCATGTGCGTCTCCGCGGTATCTCGAGGGTTCTCTCCACGCCAGTGGCTGCCTCTTCCAGTGTCAGGTCGAGGTTGTAGCGGAGGTCCGCGGCCCGGTGTCGCTCTCTCGTACCTGTACGGCCACGCCCGAAGAAGCTGCCGAATGCGCCGTCACCGAACCCGAAGCCACCGAACCCGCGGAACAGGCTGGAGAAATCGACCCCGTTTGCCGGACTGACCCCGTTCAGGCCTTCGTGGCCGTAGAGGTCGTAGAGCCGCCGCTTGTCGGCGTCGCCGAGAGCTGCGTAGGCATCGTTGATTTGCTTCATCCGCCCCGAGGCTTCTTCGTCGCCCGGATTGCGGTCAGGGTGGTAGCGCATGGCAAGTGCCCGGTAGGCACGCTTGATATCGGTTTCCTTTGCAGTACGTTCGATGCCGAGTATCTCGTAATAGTCGCGTGTTTCCATAGTCTGCTGTTGCGCGGGTGTGGCGGTGGACCGATGGCAGGTGGAGCCGCTCGCCCGCCGCAATTGTAGCACTGCGTACGTAGCTCCTCCAAGCAACGAAGGTGGACTGCGGTGTCCTCGAAGCCGTTTCACGGTGCTTCTCGCCGCGCCTCCGCACAGGGGCGCAAGGCGCGCCCACATCGAACGCGGTTGACTGGTCGACTACGTGCTGCCACGTTCGGTATAATGGTCTCTTGGAGGTCCACGTATGACCCTGACAGAAATGCTGGAACGGACGGTACGGACGTTCCCTGACAAGCCCGCCATCATGAGTGAAGCCGGCGCTCTCACGTATCACGAGTTCTCGCAGGTGACCAACAGGCTCGCCAACATGTTGTTGGGGCTCGGTGTGAAGTCGGGAGACCCCGTGGCGGTCCTCATGCCGCCGGCGACGGACTGGCTCATTGGCTACTTTGGCGCGACGAAGGCTGGGGCCAGGGTTGTCATACTGAATGCCATGCTCACGCCTCCCGAGTTGGGCGCGCAGTTGCTCGATTCCGGCTCAGCGATCGTGTTGACCGAGAGCAGATTCGCGCAGGCGCTGGCTGCCGCTGTTCCGAACGGCCCCTCTCCCGTGAAGCACGTGTTCCCCCTCGACTCTCCGGAGTTCAAGGCGAAGCTTGAGCAGCTGCCTGCAGCGCCGCCTGAACTCAGGCCGGATATGGCTGATGAGTGTGCGATTCTGTATACATCGGGCGTGCTTGGCAAGCACAAGGGCGTAGTGCACACACACAGGTCCCTGATAACCGTCGCAGAAGTGGGTGTGAAGTACATGGCGCTTCGGCCCGAGTGGACGATCATGGCCATGATTCCCTTTTTCCACGTCCTCGGGTTGGGGGCAGCGTTGGGCGCGCTCTACAGGGGCTGCACGATTGCCGTGGCTCCCCGGTTCACCGTCAAAAACGTGCTGGAGACCATCCAGCGCCACAGGATAAACCTGATTGTAGGTGTGCCGGCGATGTTCAACGCGCTCTCGATGGTGCCTGATGAGACGCTGGAAGAGCTGGATCTTGGCAGCCTGAGAGTGGCCATGACGGCCGGCGCCAAGTCCTCCGTCACCCTGATGGAGTCGCTGGAGAACAAGTACGGGCTTGTCCTGACCGAGATATACGGAACAACTGAGACGCCTATCATTTGCATGGGAGGCTTGGAGAACCGCCGGCTTGGAACTGCCGGACAGCCGACCCTGGAGTTCAAGGTGATTGGTGAAGACGGGGCCGAGGTCCCCCGTGGCCATTCCGGCCAGGCCATATGCAAGGGCACTCAGGTCATGAATGGCTATTTCAAGGCGCCCGAACTGACAGCTCAGGTGCTCAAGGATGACTGGTTCTACACCGGTGATATTGTGATGCGGGATGAAGAGGACTACGTCACCTATGTGGAGAAGCAGTCCTTCATCATCGTTACATCGAGCGGGGTCAAGATACCACCGACCGAGGTAGAAGAAGTGGTGTTGACACATCCGGCCCTGGCGGAGGCCGCGTACGTAGGAGTCGTGCAGGAGGATGGCGGCCATCTTCCCGTCCTGTTCGCAGTCCTGAAGGAGGGCCGGGAGTTGAGCAAGCAGGCACTGCGGGCCTTCTGTGCGGACAGCCTTGCGGTATACAAACTGCCCCAGCGTATCGAGTTCACCTCCGAGCTACCTAAGATAGCCTCCGGTAAGGTGGACAGGAGACAACTCCAGGCGTGGAAAGCATGATTCGGTAGCCCCACCCCCCGTGTTTTGATAGTCAGAGGGAGCGCCGACGGTTTCTCCGCCGGCGCTCCCTCTTTTCTGTCAGCCGTTGGTGCCGGGTCCCCGGTGTCTACGAGTCTCGCGCCTTCGTTACGTAGCCCATCAGGTCCACCATCGTCTGGTATGGCTTCGGGAGAGGGTACTCGTACTGCAGGCGGTAGCCCTTGGGAAACACGGAGCCGGTGGTCTCCAGGTAGCGCAGGGCTGTGACCAGTTCGTCCAGCTCCTGTGTGGTCATGGTCAGTAACATCTCGTCGTCCTCGGCCATCGCGGCGTAGCGGTCGCCCCTGCAGGGAAGGCCAATCTGGCTGCGTTTGTTGAGCAGCGTAGGTACGATGCCATAGACACAGGCTGCGTGACTGGAGACATCGCAGGTCAGGTTGTGGCCGTCCTTGTACTCCCGTCCGAGCAGCAGCATACTGAGCTGTGCCGGCAGGCAGTAGAAGGTGACGACCTCGGGCTCGAATGGGGTGGTGATGAGTGGGGCGGACAGCACTCCGGTGTAGAGGCCCGTCGGCAGTTTGGGCAGCTCTTCCGCGTAGACCCTGCCCGCCTCCGGGCAGGAGACATCTCTGGGATAGCGGTTGTTGCCCTCCATGAAGTATTCCGGGGGCTTCAGCAGGCCGAACCCAATGACCGGCTCCGGACACCACATGTCCTCCAACAACATTGCCATGGGCGTGCCGTCGCGGCGGGATATCTGGAATGCCTGGCAGAGCGAAAGATGATAGCCGAGATCTCTCATCGGGCGGGTGAGCCCGTCGGGCACTTCCTCGCCCTCGCGCAGGAGCCGGATGGCGAGCGGATAGGTCTTCAGCCTCAGCCTTCGCTCGAGTTCCTCGCCGTACTGGTGGTATGTGGAAAGCTTCATGTCGGTCTCCTTCCCTTTCGTCAGGTTCGAGGACAATAGTAGGCGATTCATGTTCCCGCTTTCAATAGAGTGCTATACTGCGCCGCGACGAACGGTAGGCTGGTGCGGGATGGGGTGTAGGATACGCAACTCCGTACGCGCAGGATGGTTTGTGCCGAGGAGGAGTACTGTGCCGACGCTTGTGCGCGACGACCCTCGTGCCGCGCACACGTTCACCAGGGCAATCGTTGTGCTTGCTGCTGTGGCGAGCGCGGCGGGGCTTCTGCTGCCCGGACTGTATCGTGACAACGCGTGGGTGACTCCACAGAACCAGGGGACCGATCTGGTGACGCTTGCGCTTGCGGTCCCCTGCCTCTTGGTGGCTGAGAGGCTTGCGGCAAAGGGTTCGGCGCGGGCCACGATCGTCTGGTTCGGGCTGCTTGGCTATGTGTGGTACGTCTACACTGGAGCGTCGTTTGCCTACGCCCTGAACAAGGCCTTTCTGCTCTATGTGGCGTTGTTCGCTTTATCCATTGCCGCGCTCATCGGCCTTGCGAGCCAGCTCGATGTGGACGGAATCAGGGGGCGCTTTGACGGCCGCACCCCGGTGCGGCCGGTGGCAGTATTCATGGCGCTCATGGCCGCCATGCTCTGTGTGCTGTGGCTGGGGCAGTTGATTCCGTTCTTCCTGACCGGCGCGTTGCCTGCTGGTGTCACACAGACCGGCGGACAGACCATGTTTGTGTACGTTCTCGACCTTGGCGTTGTCGTCCCGCTGGCTCTCTTGGGAGCGGTGTGGCTATGGGGGGGCAAACCATGGGGTACTGTCATAGCAGGCTTCGTTCTTGTGAAGGTCGCCACCATGGGGCTGGCGCTGCTTGCTATGACGTGGTTCCTCGCCCGCTCCGGCCAGCCGGTTGACGTGACGCTCTCTGGTGTGTGGGTTGTCCTTGCCGCCAGCGGTGGTGCTATGGCACTGTGGTTCCTGCGGCACTGCCGTTGAGAGTGGTCCTCGGGGGGGGGCAGCTAGCCCGTGGGACGGGCTACGTAGATGTCAGCTTCCAGCATCTCCCCGGAGTGGAAGAAATGCTGCGTGAAGTACAGGTTGCCGGCCTGGTCCAGTGATGCCTCACCAGCGAACTGCGATACGATGAGATCCGGTTCCTGCCACCCATCCGGTCCCATGCGCGAGCGATAGAGCGCAGGCGTGCCCATGTACGTGCGGGTGAGCCACAGCTCGTTGCCGTCTTCGGTCACAAACGGCCAGCCGTCCGTCTCTGGAGTGTTGACTGCTTCGACGTTTTGCGGTGTGCCGCAACCCTCGCCCTGGCGTTCCACCACCCAGATGTCTATTCCGCCCTGTCCGCCCGACAGGTCGGAGTGCTAGTACATCGATTGGCCGTCTGCCGTGATGTGCATCTCGCCGACCAGGTGGTCGATGTCCACCAGTTGCAGGGTGTGTACGTACTCCCCCACAGCGACCGCCCCACAGTGGTGTACCAGGTCTGTCTCAAAGGCGCCCGGGCAGTCAATCGCCCAGGACAACCGCTCCATCGGCACCTCGCGCAGGAGCCGATTGGGTGGCTGAGGCTTGCGCCGGGGGAGCTTCGGGCTGTACTGCTGGAACCGCTGCAGCAGCCGCTGCACCGTGGCCCGGCTGATGCTCCCCAGTGCCACTTCCATCTCGGGCGTCAGCACTACCTCTTCCCAGCGGGCCAGGTGCCGTGCCGTCGATAGCAGCTCCGGCGTCAGCCGCTCCGCGCACACATAGTCCAGGCTTTCCCAGACCACCCGCACCACGTCAGCCACCATCCCCCCATACCGTCTTCGCCGAAACCTCGGCCTCCCAGGTGCCCGCTCCAGCGTCGGCCCGTGCATCAGCCGTAGCAGGCTCTTGCGGTGCAGCCCCGTCACCGCTGCCATCTCTGTCAGCAACCCACTACGTTCCACCCGCCCTGCCCTGCCGTACCGGGGCGCTACCAGCTTCAGGTACTTACGTCTCTAGTCTATGCTCATCCTGTCGTCGCTCGGCATGATCCCCCTCAGTAACATTCCTAACTGAGTGAACCATATCCCCCCAGTAACATTTTGGATGAGTGAATGCAGAGTGAATGCGTGGAGTGAATGCGTGGTGTCCAGCGATAATGTCCGCCTAACTGTTCAGCGATAATGTCCTCTCTCTTCGTTGTGGTTTGAACGCCTTGCGCCAGGGATGATCCGGAGCTGGTTTGTGTTGATGCGTTGTTGGGGATTGTGTCTGCAGTTCGGGAATGGCTGCGACCTGCTGTTGCGCGTTGCGGTGTGCTCTGAGGGCAGAGGCCTCAAGAGGTGCGGTGGTGGTGTTGAGGCGCATAGACTGGTGGTAGATGGCGAGACTGCCGTTCATCCGTTCATGGACCTCGACCCTGGTCCTCGCGTAGCTTGTCCTGTGATGTGACGGGAGCACCTGGAGACGGCGGCCTTTGAAGCGCACCACGTTGTCAGAGCCTACGGTACGCATGTGCTTGAGACAGAATACCGTGGCGAGATCGAGACCTGGATCAACAGGGCGATACGCGCTCCCGAGCTCTGCTGCCGACACCACGAATCTGCGGTTGTATCGTGGCAGGAAGCGGTGTAGCACCAGAGTCGCTGCGTCTATGTCCCGCGCATCAGCCAGACGCAGTTCGCTCACCAGCCTGTCCTGAAACGTGCGCCAGAGGCGCTCTATGCGGCCTTTGGCCTGGGGCGAGTCAGCCGGTATCGATGTGATGCCGAGTTCCGCAAGCGCCCGCCCAGCCTGCGTCAGCGGTCGTTCCCCTGCCAGCTGTCCGTCTATCGACTCCACCTCCTTCTTCGGCGATACGAAGATTGTGTGCTTGTCGTGGTACAGCGACAGCGGGATCCCTTTCGTCTTCACTATCTGCCGCAGCATCGTGAAGTACCCCTGGATGTCCTCCTGCTTGCGGAAGACCGCATAGGGCACATGATTCGTTGCGTCATCGATAGCTCCCACCAGACACAGACGTGGTCCTCGCCCTTCCAGCCAGTCATGCGGACTGCCGTCCACCTGCAACAGCATCCCCTCACGGGGCTTCCTCTCCCGTCTGCTGCGATGCTTCGGCGCTCTGCGCGTCTGCGGACTCCGTATCCCCGCGCGCAGCAACACTCTTCGCACCGTCGACCGAGACAGGTAGATCTGCTTCTCCTCCTCAAGCAGTTCTGTCAGGTGCTGCTGGTTCACTCCCGCATAGCTCTCCTTCGTCAACGCCACCACCAGTTGCGCCACCTCCGCGTCAACCGCGTTGTGTGGCCTTCGTCCCCGGTTCCCGTGCGCCAGTCCTTCAGCACCCATATTCCGATACACCTTGCGTAGCCGCCGTGCCTGTCGTAGCGACAACGCCATCATCTCCGCCGCCTCTCCCATTCTCAGTCCCCCTCCTTCCACATGGTTCAGTATCCGTAATCGTGTCTGCTCCTTCCGGTTCAATGTCAGCATCTCCTGCATGCGGACATTTTCGCTGAACGCTTAGGGGAGGACAGAATCGTAGACCGTTAACACAGGCTCCCTTATTGTTGAACCACCGCAGGGGCAGTGCTAAACTCTTTCAGCACGCGCCAGGTTTGTGCCGGGTGCAGCTATCGTAGTACCGCATTCATTCGACGCTGCATTCCACGACCGAATGTCGGGTGCCACGTTGGTGATTGTTAGTTTTCGTAGGAGGACAATTCACACATGAGAACCCCGGAACAGTACAGGGCCGGTCTGGCGAAGATGAGGCCCAACCTCTACATCGGAGGTGAGAAGGTAGGGCGCGATGACCCTCGTGTCGTGCCCGGTGTCAACGTGATGGCTGTCACGTACGAGATTGCCCAGGACCCACGGTGGAAGGGCGTAGCTACCGCGACATCGTCTCTGTCTGGAGAGGAGATCAACCGGTGGGCGCACACTCCGCAGCATCCGTATGACCTGATGCAGAAGCAGAAGATGATACGTCTTGGGGCCCAGCGAGTGGGCGGATGTATCCAGCGTTGCATGGGCCACGATGCCATTACCGCACTCTCTGTCTCCACGAAAGAGATAGACGACAAGTACGGGACGGAATATCACGGCCGCTTCAACGACTGGCTGAAGTGGTATCAGAGCAACGACCTGTGTGCAGCCTGCGCTCAGACGGACATGAAGGGCGACAGGATGAAGCGGCCCAGCGAGCAGGTTGAACCCGGCCAGTACGTTCACGTGGATGAAGTCACGGACGAGGGCATCTATGTGAGTGGCTGCAAGGTTTGTATCACGATGGCGGCCTATGCGGACGAGATCCTGGTCCTGCCCACGCGGGCCATGCTGGAGGGAGACGCTGACTGGTCCGTCGCTTTCGCTATCCCCGCCGATGATCCCGGGATCAAGCTCATCACACGGCCGGTCTGGCTGCGGGAGCGCAAGGAATTCGATTCGCCTTTCTGCAAGTACGGCGTGTCCGATTCCATGATTATCTTCGACCGGACCTTCATTCCCAAGGAACGCGTGTTCATGTGCAAGGAGTGGGAGTTCGGCCGCCGTATGGCGCTGGCCTTTGCGGACTCGCACCGTCATAGCTACTGCGGCTGCAAGCCGGCTGTGTCCGACGTCATTCTTGGAGCCACTCTCCTTGCTGCTGAAGCAAACAACATCCAGAAGGTCAGCCACGTTCGTGAGAAGATGTCCGAGTACGCCATGGGTTCGGAGTTGGCGTTCGCAGCGGGCGTTGCCGCCGCGATGTACGGCGAGAAGACCGCCAGCGGCACGTTCTTCCCGAACGTCATCTTCGCAAACGTCGGGCGCAGGCTCATGGGTGAGAACATCTACCACGAGTACAATCTGCTCACAGAGGTTGCCGGCGGACTGGCGGTGACGATGCCGTTTGAGGAAGAGTTCCTCAACCCTGAGACGAAGCCCTATCTGGACAAGTACATCGTCCGTAACCCGAAGTTCTCATCCGAGGACTCGCACCGCATCTGGCGCTTCGTGGAGAACGTCTCCGCATCCGCGATGACCTCGTGGTACCAGATTGCCGGCGTCCACGGTGGTGGCTCTCCTATTATGGAGACGATTGCACTCAACATCGATTACGACTACGAGGCCAGGAGAAATGTCGCCCGATACCTCTCCGGCATCGACAAGGAACTGGACCAATCCAAGGAGCTGGAAAGACAGCCGACCTTCGGATGCAATCTGATGCAGCCTGAGACGTTCGGCGAGAGCTAGTCGCGCAACGATAGGTGACATAAGGATAGTAAGGAGGGGGCCATTGGAAGAAGAAAAGTTCGAATCACTCGCGAAACGGTTCCGACTGGATGGCAAGGTAGCGATCGTGACTGGTGGAAGCCGTGGTATCGGCAGGGTAATCGCCCTCGGCCTCGCTGAGGCTGGCGCCGATATCGTGCTGACGAGCCGGAAGTTGCCCGACCTCGAGAACGTTGCCAGGGAAGTCGAGGCTCTCGGCAGGAAGGCGCTTCCTATCGCTGCCAACATCAGGCACATCGAGGAGCATGAGGCAGTCGTGAAGGCGACCGTCGACAAGTTCGGTCACGTGGATATCCTCGTCAACAATGCGGGCACCAACGTGATGTTCTCATCGCTCTTCGCCATGGACGAGAAGGCGTGGGATGTGACCATGGCGCTCAACCTGAAAGCAGTGTTTTTCCTCAGCCAACGCGTTGCAGCGCGGATGATAGAGCAGGGAACCGGCGGTTCTATCGTGAACATATCCTCCGATTCCGGCTTCAGACCCTACCCCGGCATGAGCGCCTATTCAATCAGCAAGTGTGCGGTGCAGCATCTGACGGCGGTCTTTGCGCAGGAGCTCGGTCAGTACCATATCCGCTGCAATTGCATCGCTCCGTCTGTGACCCGGACACGACTGTCGCAGGCGCTCTGGACGGATGACACCAATCTGAAGCGCAAGGAGATGAACACGTCGCTCGGGCGCATCGCAGAGCCCATTGAAATGGCCGGCGCGGCGCTGTTCCTGGCTTCAGAAGCGTCCAGCTACATGACCGGCCAGACGATGATGCTGGACGGTGGCGAGTACTCCATGATCCTCGATGCACTGAAGACGCTGCCGAAGTAGGAAGCGTGGCGCGTCCGGGGTCCGGCTCTCCCGGCCTGATAAGGACAAGAAGAGAGGCCTCCTCCGCGGAGAGGGCCTCTCTTGCGTTTGTGTCCGGCTTGTTCAGCCTGCCTAATCGAAGGCGAACAAGCGTGCCGGATTGTCCACCATGATTGTATGGATGTCCTCGCTGGTCATGCCCTTCGCGCGCATGACCGGCAGGGTGTTGTCCAGGATGTGCGCGTAGCCCCAGCCCCCGTACTTGCGGCGCTGCGTCTTGTTCCATATGTCCTGCGAGATGATGATTTGTTTCGTGTATCCCGCGGCCATGAGGTCCATTATCTCGTTGATGCGCACGTGGTCGTTCGGCAGGTCGATTTTGCGGTGTTCCATCGGGTAGTAGCCCTCTCGTCCAAACAGGTCGTACTCAAGTGTCATGCCTGTCCTGGCGAGTGCGATGCGGTTGTCCCGTTCGCGCACTGCCCGGTCGATGTGGTCCATGGTCGTCTTGGCGAGGTCTCCTCCGGCCTCATCCACGATTCGCACGGCTTCCATCGCTGAATCCTCGCCCTGGCCGGGATGAATGTTGAGATTTGCGCCTGTGAGCTTCTGTGCTCGTGCAGCCGCACGGAGTGACTTCCTCTCATTAGGCATCATGGGCCAGGACAATCCGATTTCTCCTATCAGCCCGGCGCAGATGCCCTTGGGGCCAACTCCTTCATCGATGTCTCTCACGATTTCTTCGACAATCTCGTCTTCGGACTTGTCGTCCATGTCGGGAGGAAGCGCGGCGTCGATGTAGTAGCCGGAGCCCATGATGATGTTCAAGCCGGCCGCCCTGGAGATGCGAGCAAGGGCCGCCGGGGAGCGTCCCAGCCCGATGTTGCTCATCTCAACGACCGAGCTTCCCCCCGCTAGCTTGAAGTGCATGATTTCGTCGACCGCTTCCTTCTCATCCATGAAGATGAGGTCGTCCAGGTTCGTGAACCGGTGGTAGGTAAGCCACCACAGGATATCCACCGATACCGGGTGGTAGGCCATCTCCTTTTCGAATGCGTCCGTAGGCTCGACGAACCATCCTGAGCCGTCGCTCATGAGGTGCTCGTGTGGAAGCGTGATGCCGAACTCCCCGGGTTCGATGAGCCCCAGGACTGTCTGAATCTTTCCCTTGCGTTCCTCGCGTTTCATCCAGTTCCCCCTTGTGTGTGCTTATCGTACGATTAGCAGGGCTCGCGAAGCGCGGTCTACGATACTTGCCCTCACGCGTGTAGCCCTATCTTGAGGTCATTCACATTGGTCCCGGTATGCCCTGTGATTACCGCGTCATTCAGTGTCCGTAACAGGGGGCTGACATCGTGGCGCGAGAGTGCGGTCGCGATGTCAAGCCCTGCGCCGCAGGCGTGTTCTACTGTGGAGGTGTCAGTGAGTGCGCCGGCAATGCCGGTCGGGCCGTCAGTTCCGTCCGTGTCCAGGGACAGGATTGCCATGTTGTCTGCCTCAAGTGCGAGGGCGGCACTGAGTGCGAACTCCTGGTTGGGGCCTCCCTCTCCCCCTTGCGAGGTCAGAGTTACCGTGGTTTCCCCTCCCGCGATGAGGGCAAACGGAGCTCCGCGCAGCTGCCCGTCGCCTGAATGCTGTGCAAGCTGCTCGCCGAAGGCACGGCCCTGCTCGATGCTGTCACCTTCCATCTCGCAAGTCAGGATGCGAGGACTGAAGCCGAGCCGGCGGGCCTCGTCGGCCGCCGCCTCGCAGGCTTCACCGCTTCGTACGAGCAGGAAGTTGTGTACGGGCATGCCCCCGAAGTCCCGCGGGTTCTCCATGTCAGGCGTTGCCTCGCGGAGGTAACGCGCTGCGGCAGTTGGCATCGAGTCCCACAGCGCGTAGGTGTCAAGCACGAGCCTCGCGTCCTGAAACGTCGATGTGTCCGGAACCGTCGGGCAGGTGATGTAGTCATACGGGTCGCCCGTCACGTCTGAGACTGTGAGGTTGATGATTTCCGCGGGGAAGATGTCGAGGGCGAGGCGTCCTCCCTTGATTTGAGAAAGGTGCTTTCTGACGGCGTTGATTTCGCGTATGCTTGCGCCGCTCTCGAGCAACAGCTTGTGCACCTGTGCCTTGTCATCGATGGTCAGCCCTTCAGCAGGGTAGGGGGCAAGAGCGGAGCTGCCGCCGGTGATGGCGCAGAAAACGATGTCGCCGGCCCTTGCCTGTCCGGCCAGCCGCCTCATCTCCTTTGCGGCCTCGAAGCCCCGGGCATCGGGCACGGGATGACTGGCCTCTCTCAGCTTGACGATGCGCGTGCTCGTCTCCTGTCCCTCTTTGACGACTACGAGGCTGTCTCGAATGCGGTCACCAATCACGTCCTCGAGAGCCTGTGCGATGGGGAGGCTGGCCTTTCCCGCCCCGAGGACGTAGATGTCTCCTCTCTGCGACAGGTCGAAGCCAAGCTGTCCGACATGCAGGATTGCTCCGTCAAGGCTTACGAGTTCCCTCGTGGCGCGGTACGGGTTGACCCGATGGAGCGCGTGCTCAACGATGTCGAGGGCGGCCCGTCTCAGGTCCCGGTTCCCGTGCGATGTCAGTTCCTCTCCGTTCTTCACGTACATAGGCTTCGAGCGGTGGCATGGCCGGACTGGACGGCGCCTATACAGGTTTCCTGAAGTTCTTACCGGCGTATGTCGCCGCGCTGCCCAGTTCTTCCTCGATCTGTAGGAAACGGTTGTACTTGGCAACGCGCTCGCTTCTTACGGGAGCGCCTGTCTTGATCTGGCCGGCGTTGAGTGCCACGACGAGGTCGGCAATCATCGGGTCCTCGGTCTCGCCCGACCGCTCGGAGACGCACACACCGTAGCCATTCCTGAAGGCCATCGCGGCCGTCTCCATGGCCTCGGTCAACGTGCCTATCTGGTTCACCTTCCAGAGAACGGCATTCGCCGCGCCCCTCTGCAGTCCCCGGGCAAGTCGTTCCTTGTTCGTCACGAAGAGGTCATCTCCGACAATCTGTGTGTCGAGAGCCTTCGTGATTGCGGCGAAGCCCTCGAAATCATCCTCCTGCAGCGGGTCTTCAATGGAGGCGATGGGATACTCGGAGCACAGCTTCTTGAAGAACTCGATGACTTCCTCAGTGCTGAGTTGCTTTCCCTCGAAACTGTAGGTGCCGGACTTGCTGTCGAAGAGGTGTGTCGCCGCACAGTCGAAGGCGTAGACAATCTTGTCCTCGTAGCCTGACCGGCGGACGGCCTCACGGAGCAGGTCGAGAGCTTCTCTGACGTCCACGATCGGGGGAACCACTCCACCTTCGTCGCCGACGTTGATGGCGAGCTTACCGTAGCGTTCTGCCGTTATGGGACGCAGTATGGCGTTTATCTCGGCGGTCATCTGCAGCGCCTCGGAGAAGCTGTTTGCTCCGACCGGCATCATGATGAACTCCTGGAAGCAGAGGTCATTGGAGGACAACTTGCCGCCGTTGATGAGGTTCATCATCGGGACAGGCAGGACGTGGGCGCTCGAGTTGAGGTAGCGGTACAGTGGCAGCCCGAGGGTGGCTGCGGCTGCCCTCGCGACCGCGAGAGACACGCCGAGGATGGCGTTCGCGCCCAGCCGTGACTTGTTCGCTGTGCCGTCCAGTCCAATCATGAGCTGGTCTATCGCGCGCTGGCCGGTTACATCCTTGCCTATGACCTCTCCCGCAATGGTCGCGTTGACGTTCTGAATGGCCTTCAACACTCCGAAGCCGGAGTACCTCTGCCCACCATCCCGCATCTCATAGGCCTCATAGCTGCCCGTAGAGCGTCCGCTAGGGACATCGGCCCTGCCTCGAAGAGCGCCGTCCACGCACACGTCAACCTGCACTGTGGGCGTGCCCCTGCAGTCGAGAATCTCCCGTGCGTTGACGCCGGTAATCTTGTAGCAATCTTTCAAGCTGAGTCCTCCTCGTCTGTCTCAGATAGTCGAAGGGGGGATTGAGTGCTCAATCCCCCCGCTTGTCACTGGTGTAACGGTCGAGTTCATGTGACGTAATCAACGATTGAAATCATAGCTCCGGCCCTCATGTCTGTCAATCGTGGCCCCGCGGTGTTGTAGATGTTCTACGATTCTGTCCTCCCCTAAGCGTTCAGCGAAAATGTCCGCATGCAGGAGATGCTGACATTGAACAGGAAGAGGTGGAAGAGTCCGGTGACCATGAGCCCAATCGTAGCCGTAGATACCGTGCACCCTGTCAAGCTGCAGCAGCTATGCATGCGTCGCCCGTTGGGTTGTGTGCCGTTCACGGCTGTGTTGGTCTTAGCGGCGTTGTGTGACGACAGGGCGACGGGCCAGGCATGCCAGGCCCCTACATTCGAAACCACCCCGCCACCATGGGCGGACACGGAGGTCCGCCCCTACATCACGAACCCTCCACCCCACACCCGAGGGGCAACGACGGGGATTGCCCCCATATTCTGATTACAGCAGGGGGGGGGTGGTGGAGGCAGCCGCAGTCACATGCTGCCACTGGGTGAAGGTGACGGGGCTGCTGCCCTGCCAAGAGAACCTTTGCGCTGGACACCAACATCGCGGCCCCCGCGTCATGCTGCTCCAAGTTGGTTCCTACAGTAGAGGGCCGGTGTAGTACATGACCAGCATTTCCTTATAGCGGGAGTTCATCTCCTGCCTGCATGGCTTGCCCGATGCGATTGCGACCAGTTCCTCCAGTATGCGTAGTCCTACGTCGGCGATTGTCTCCTTGCCTTCGATAATCGTTCCCGCGTAGACGTCGAAATAGTCCATCTGGGCGATGTCCTGCGGGCTGCTGAATACCTTCAGAACCGGTACGACGGGCATGCCACCTACGGCAACGGTGTAGTTGTGCAGCATCGTCGGCAATCCTGCACCGTAGTTGAGGCTCATCACCTGGGCTCCGGCTGCTGAGAAGCCCAGGAATATCTGGGGAGTGTTGGCCGAGCCGTCCATGAAGAACATGCCCTTGCCTGTCGGCTTCTCACTCCATTCGAGTACTCCGTCGATGGGGCTCTTGCCGCTCTTCGCGATTGCTCCGAGTGATTTCTCCTCAAGGGTGGTCATGCCTCCCCTGATGTTGCCGGGCACCGGCTGGGAACCTCGTATGTCCACGCCGGAGTCTTTCATTCGTTGTTCCATGCGTAGCGCGACGTCGACGATGCGCTTAGCGACATCCGGGTTGACCGCTCGTCGGGCCAGAAGGTGTTCTGCGCCGATTGTCTCGGCCGTCTCGGAGAAGATGAACGTGCCCCCCTGCTTGACGAGTGCGTCCGCTGCCCAGCCGACTGCCGGGTTGCAAGCCATGATTGAGGCGGGCGTTGAGCCTGTGCACTTCGAGGCAAAGGTGAGGTGGCTGATGTCAAAGGGCTCCCTCTGAAGCAGGGACGCGTCCGCGAGCATCTGCTTCGCTGCGCGCACACCCCTGGCCAGCGCATTCTCGTAGCTTCCCTCTCGCTCGATGGTGACCAGTTCAACGGGCTTCTTTGATTCGGCAATTCCTTCCGCGATTAGGTCTGCGGGGATGCCGTCGCACCCTATGCCCACGACAATGGCGCCGGCGACATTCGGATTACAGCCCAATCCAACGAGGGTTCGGCTGATCATGTCCTTGTCGGGTTTGATGTTGACGCACGCCCCGTTGTGGGGCAGTGCAACGACGTTGCCACCCACTTCGCTGGCGATGCGGTCGGCCAACTCGTTCCCGCACTGCACGGCAGGAATAACAGCGATGTAGTTGCGTGCCCCCGGTGTGCCATTAGGCCGGGGATATCCCATGAATTCCATCTGTGCCTCCTCGATAACCGTGGTACGGGAACGCTCGATGCGCTCCGAGCGCCTGCCTACATATAGTACCCGTTTGCCGTCCAGCCCCCGTCAACAAGAAGGTCCGTACCTGTGATGTTGCGCGCGTCACCGGACGCAAGGAACAACGCCGCGTTGGCGATGTCGTCGGTAGTGCTCATGCGGCCAAGGGGCGTACGACTGAGGATGGCCTCTTCGTTTATCTTCCCCTGGCTGAGGAAGTTCTTGACAAGGTCCGTGAGGACGTACCCCGGCGAGATGGAGTTGACGTTGATGTTGTACTTGGCAAGCTCGACGGCAAGAGCCATCGTCAGGTTGACCACGGCGGCCTTCGAGGACGCGTAGGCCGTTCGCATTGGTGGCCCGGTGTGCGCGGTGATTGACGCGATGTTCACGATGTTGCCGCTCCGGCGCTCCATCATTCCTCTGGCGGCGGCTTTGCAGCACACGTAGGTGCCCCGCAGGTTGATGGCAATCGCCCGGTCGAAGTCGGCAGTGTCTTGCTCCACCAGTGGGACAAGTGGCTGGCTTATGCCCGCGTTGTTGACGAGGATGTGCAGGCCGCCAAACTCGTTGACAACCCGGTCCACCATCCTATTGACCTGGTCCTCGTCGGCCACGTCGGCCTCAATGGCGATGACGCGTCCTCCAAACTCACGTGCAACCTGTGCTGCCTCTTCCGCCGACGACAGGTGGGCGGCGTTTATCGCGACCGACGCGCCTTCACGCGCGAAGCCGACCGCGATGGCGCGACCAATGCCTCGTCCTCCGCCCGTCACAAGGACCGTCTTGTCCTTGAATCTCATCGCTCCTCCTTGCGGTCTCTAGTTTCGTCCTGTGCGGACATCCTCGACAAGGTCCCGGACCGCATCGTCCAGCATGTATCGTGGATGCCAACCCCAGTCCCTGCGCGCAGGGCTGTCGTCAGGCTGCTTCTGTATGCAGACGTATTGCGTCTCCATGACGTGCTGATACTCGGGGTCGAACTCGAGCGATATGCGCGCATCCGGTACATGGCGCCTTGTCGCATCGATTAACTCCCTGGTAGACGCCGAAAAGCCATCGAGGCCGTATACCCTGCACGTCAGTGAGTCCTCGCTCGCGCGGGCCAGCTGTATCAGGCTCAGTGCGGCGTCCTTCACGTAGATGAAGCGGAGCCGCAGCGACTCGTTCACCTTGATGGTGAATGGCCGGCCTTTGGCAGACTCCTCCACGACCAGCGACGTGTATGCGCTCCAGCCGGAGCCGGCGACCCGGCCCGGTCCCAGCATGGAGAGGAATCGAATGGCGCGGAAGTTCAGGCCGTAGTGCCGCTGGTAGTGCAGTCCCAGTAGCTCACTGCATACTTTGGAAGTGCCGTACATGGTGGGAGGACGCTGAACATAGTCGTTCGGCACCACGTCCGGCAGTTCGGCGCCGAATGTCGCCGTTGTGCTGGAGTAAACGATAGTGCCCACGTCGAACAACCGCGCGGCCTCGAGCACGTTGAAAGTGCCGAGAACGTTGACCGCGTATCCTGCGGTGTGGTTGATTTCACACGCAGGCGGCATGAGTGCTGCAACGTGGTAGATGGTGTCGGCCCCGGCAGACTTCACAGCGCCAAGCACCTGTGCCCAGTTCGTGATGTCGCCCTGGACGAGGGCTACCCTGTCTCTGATGTCCGCCGGCAGCCTCGATGCAGGCGCCAGGTCGAGCAGAGTTACATCTTCGCCATCAGCCAGGAGCAGGCGCGCAATCTCGCGCCCCAGCATCCCGGCCCCGCCGGTAATCAGGCTCTTGCCCATGCAGTCACCTCCTCACTCCGAATCCATCCGGGTCCGCGTCAGGCATAGATGTCCGGCCTGGACCTGATGTCATTGATAAAGTCCGCCACGGCTTCGTCCAGCGAGTAACGCGGCGCCCAACCCCAGTCGCGCCGTGCCACGGCGTCATCGAGCTTCTCTGGCAGGTTCCCCAACAGTTGAATCTGCTTCGCGTCCGGCTGGAAGTCGAGCGTGGCATCGGGTATCGCCTTGAGGATTGAGTCCATGAGTCCCTGGCCCGTGGCCGTGACCCCGTAGAGGTTATAGATGCGCGTAGAGAGCTTGTCCTCGGGCGCCTGTTTCAGGTCGTACAACCCCCATGCGGCGTCCTTCACATAGAGCAGGGCGATGCCGGTGTCTGGTTCTACGTAGAGCGAGTAGGGTCGGCCTACCGCGGCTTCCTGACCGGATTTGTAGATGTAGGCACTCTGCGCGCTGTCGCGGCGGCCCATTCCAAGGATAGGGGTGAGTCGCACGCCCCTGAAGTTCACGCCGAATCGACGGTGGTAGTACTCGCCAAGGCGCTCGCCGCAGACCTTGGTCACTCCGTACATGTTCACGGGGTGCTGTGCCGCGTCGTTGGGCACAACCGCCGGAACGTCACGACCGTAGGTGGCAAGGGTGCTGATGAACATGACCGACTTCACGTCGAACATGCGCGCGGCCTCGAGCACGTTGTATGTGCCGTTCACATTGATGGAGAATGCAGCCTGCGGATTCTGCTCGCTCCCGGGCGGAAGCATGGCCCCCGCGTGGACGATGCAGTCTGCCTTACTGGTTCTCACCGCGTCGAGTACCTGTGACCAGTTGCTCACGTCGCCGCGAATCAGAGTCACGCGGTCCTGTATGTCGCGGAAGAGGGGTGAACTAGCCGCCACATCGAAGATGATGACCTCCTCGCCCTGGTCGAGAAGCAAGTTTGTGAGGTGGTAGCCGATGAAGCCCAGACCTCCGGTAATGAGATTCTTTCCCATGGTTCTAGCCTCCTTTGAGACCCAGCAGTGCCTCGAGTCTCGGGTCCTGTTTCCAGATGTTGAAGTTATAGAAACCGAGTTCCTCACCCTTGGTGACTTTGCCTGAGGCGACGGCCAGCACTTCGTCGAATATGCGCTTGCCGACTGACTCAATGGACTCAGTGCCTTCCATAATGGTGCTGGCGTTCACGTCCATGTCTTCGCTCATACGCGCCCACGTCTCGGGGTGACCTGTCACCTTGACGAGCGGGGAGACGGCATGGCCGAAACTCCCGCCTCTTCCCGTAGCAAACACGATGACGTTGACGCCTGCTGCGGCCTGATAGGTCATCGCCTGCAGTTCGATGTGGATGCCCTCCATGAGGTAGAAGCCGCCTTTCGCGGGCAGATGGTCTATGTGCTCAGGGCATACCTTGAGAACGCCGCTGATTGGCCTGTGACCGCTCTTGTGGACCGCGCCCAGGGATTTCTCCTCCAGGGTTGTCAGTCCACCCGCGATGTTGCCGCCGCACATGAAGTCCACAGCGGCTCCCGGCACCGACCATCTCTTCTCGTCGTTGCCCACCCAGGCCAGTATGTCCTTCCTGACGTTGGCGTCCACGGCACGACCGGCCAGTTCTTCCTCGGCCCCTATGGCCTCGATTGGCTCAATCATCAGCACACGCGCGCCTGCGTCGACCATCAGGTCTGACATAACGCCAATGGCTGGGTTGGCGGCGATGCCGCTTGTCGTATCCGAGCCGCCGCACTTCACACCCACGGCCAGCTTCGAGATGTCGAAGGGCTTGCGCTGTTCTCTGGCGGCGTCTCGCGCCATCCCTGCGACTATCTCACGGCCCCTGGCTATCGCTTTCTTCGTGCTGCCGATTTCCTGGATGTTGACTATCTCGACCGGCTTGCCGGTCGTGGCTATCTGCTCGGCTATGGGTTCGGCTCTCATGCCCTCGCAGCCCATCATGACCAGAACGGTGCCGCATACGTTGGGGTTCTGTGCCGCTCCAATCATGATGGGGACAGTCTCGAGGGCGACGCAGCCATGATACTGGGTGACTGCCACGGCTCCTTCGATTCCCTCGGCCATCTGGCGCGCTGCAGGCTCTCCGCAGTCGCAGACGGCCATGACCAGCACTGTGTTGCGAACACCGACAAGGCCGTTTGGCCTCTCGAATCCCTGGAACTGAGTCATGGTTGTCTCCTCCTGTTCGCGTCTGTCCCTACTTGTGACCGAGCATGTTCTCGGTCAACGGCATCCGGTCGCTGACGACGTTGTGGACATGCACGTAGTCGCCGACTGCGATGTCTCTGGATGCTCTGCCGATCTTTGCTCCGTACTTCACGACGGTGTCACCCTGCCGCAAGTCGGTGAGAGCAATCTTGTGTCCGAGGGGAAGGGAATCGCGCGACTGAACTTGCTGGACTGTCTCTCGCTTGGCCGAGATAACTTCTATCTCGTCGCCGGGTTCGAGAGCCGCCAGGGCAGTCGCGACGTTGTCACGGGGGTCCATCATGATTGCCTTTTTCATGTAGTGGTTCTCCTCTAGTCCCATTGTTGGTGGGATTGTCCTGCCGGAGGATGCCTTGCAAGTTGTCACAAGTCGAAAGCAGGAATAGGCAGCCCGGAGCTGCTGCTCTCGCACGCGCACCCCGGGCTGGATTCCCTCTTGTAGCCGGACAGACTCAGGCGTACTTCTTGCTGAGTTCTGCCAGTTTCTCCTCTGAGAGCAGACCTTCGTCGATTGCGATTTCGGCTGCGAAGCGAGCACCGACGCCGCACACCATTGTGCATCCTGTCGTGTGGCCACCCTGCTCGTCGAACTTCCTCATCTCATCGGGGTCGGGAAGATAGAAGGGCCTGCCATAAACCTTCCTCTGTATCTCATGGCAGTTGACGCAGCCCCACTCTTTGATGTACTTCTCATGGAGCTTGCGCGCAATGGCGAAGCTCTCGAATCGAACTCTCTCAGGATCGGCGAAGTTGCTATACTCGCGTCCCTTAAGGCCGCTCAGAAACAAGACACCGGCGACATACGCGCCGCAAGCTGAGTCGCCAACGGTCGCACCGCCGCCTGCCCAACCGGTGAGCGACTTGAACACGTCAGGGCTGAAGATGTCGAAGGTCTCCTGGAGTGCGGCTATGACAACCTGGCCGCAGCCCCTGTAGACGTTCTCATACTCGTAGCCGAGGTCATAGGCCTTCTGGAGCAGTTTTTCCCTTGCCTTCTCATCCATGGATTCTCAATCCTCCTTCTTCTTTCGTGTCGTGATGTGTCTGGTGTGTCGTCAACCGCTCTTGCTAGAAGGAGGGGCCGAGCCTCCACATTTCCAGCACTTCGCGGTATCGTGGTCGCAGTTCTACCTTGGTCGGTTTGCCCGAGAGGACTTGGAGTATCTCTTCGAGCAGGCGCTGCCCCACCTGGGCCACCGTCTCGGTTCCCTCGATGATGCCGCCGGCGTAGATATCGAAGTAGGGTATCTCGCGGGCCGCCTTCGGGCTGCTCAGTATCTTGAGGACGGGAAGTATGGCCAGGTTGCCCATGGAGTTCGCAGGCATAGACCGGAAACTCGCAGGCAGCCCTCCGCCGAATCCGAAGGTCATCATCTGTGCTCCGGAAGCCGATAGACCGAGCACCATCTGTGGAGTGTTGGCTGAGCCGTCCATGAAGAACAGTCCCGGACCGGGAAGCGTCTGGCCCCACTCGATGACGTCTGTGAGCGGCACCGTACCGCTCTTGGCGATTGCGCCCAGGGATTTCTCCTCTATCGAGGTCAGGCCACCCTTGATGTTTCCAGGTGTCGGTTCGGAACCCAGGATGTCGACGCCGGCGTCAAGGATGCGCTTGTCTGTGCGTGCTACGGCGTCGAGTACCTTCTGCGCAACGGCGGGGTCCTTGGCGCGTCGAGCCAGTATGTGCTCTGCACCGACGAGTTCGGCCGTCTCGGAGAAGACGCATGTTCCTCCCGCCTTCACAATCTGGTCTACCACCCATCCCGCCACCGGGTTGCAGCCCAGGGCGGACGTTGTGTCGGAACCGCCGCACTTGACTGCAAGCTTGATGTGGCTGAGGTCAAACGGCTGCCTGGTGAGAAGAGCGGCGTCCGCTTTCATCTGCTTGGCGAATGCGATGCCTTTGGTGACCACCGTGTCGTAGTCGCCTTCTTTCTCAATGGTTAGTGCCTCGACAGGCTTGCCCGAGGTGGCGATGTCGTTGGCGATATCGAAGGCCGAGAACGGGTCGCAGCCGATACCGAGCACAATCGCAGCGACGGTATTCGGGTTCTGCCCCATTCCGGTGAGGACTCGGCGGGCCATCACGTTGTCCGGGCCCACGTGCACGCATGGCTGATTGTGCAGCAAGGGTTGTACTCCCGCGCCTGCCTCGTCGGCGATACGGCACGCCATCTCGTTGGCGCATCTGGATGCGGGGATGAGCGCCACCATGTTGCGAACGCCGACCGAACCGTCCTGTCTGAGGTAGCCTTGGAATTCCATCAAGTTGCCTCCTTGTCAGATTTCAGGTGGATTGTTGGGCGACTAGGAGCCGGTAATCCTCCCCATGTAGGCGCCCTTCATGGCTGAAGTTGCGAGTTGCGTGTAGGCACCGAGGATTCCCGCGGTGTATTTCGGAGTTCTGGCAGGTGTGCGAGCCTTGCGTTCTGCAAGTACCCGCTCCATTTCCTCGTGCGTTCTCTTCTCGCCGTTTGTCCCTACAATGTTCAGTGCTCGCCTCTCAACGCTTATCTCGATGAGATCTCCATCCTCTATGAGGCTGATAGAGCCTCCGCTCGCAGCCTCCGGCGATACGTGGCCAATAACCGGTCCTGCGGTGGCGCCGGAGAACCGTCCGTCTGTCACCAGTGCGATGGACTTGCGGTACTTCTCGATGCCGACTATAGCAGAAGAGGTATTGAATAGTTCCGGCATGCCGCAGCTTCGTGGTCCCTCGTAGCGTACGATGGCGACATCGCCTGCTTCGAGCTTGAGGCCGGTCACCGCCGCGAAACAGTCCTCCTCTGAGTCGAACACGACTGCTCTTCCGACGTGCTCATACATGGTGGGGTCGCAGGCGCTGTACTTGAACACGGAGCCCTCCGGTGCAATGTTGCCTTTGAGTACAGCCACGGAGCCACGCTTGCTCTTGGGGTCATCAGGCGTTCGTATCACATCAGTCAGCTGGAGGCGGCGCGAGCCGTCCGTTGTCGCGTAGTTGCTGAGGTATCCCTCGCCCATCCGGAAGAAGTCCGTTTTCTTGACCGCTTCGAGGTTCTCCCGCACGGTCTGGCCCGTGACGGTCAGAGCGTCCATGTCAAGGAGTCCCATGTCGGCCAGAATGCTGATGATTCGCTGGATGCCGCCCGCAAACCACAGCTGACGTGAGGCGTACTGCCCCGCCGTGTGGATGTTCGTCAGGTACGGTGTCTTCTGCCCGAGAACATCGAACATCGTCACGTCGAAGGGGACGCCTGCAGCGTGAGCAATCGCGGGGAGGTGCAGGAGTCCGTTGGTTGAGCCACCGGTTGCCTGGTGGATAACAACGGCATTCCTGATGGCTCCTTCCGTCAGAATATCTTTGGCGCGGATGCCCCTGGCCCGCAAGTTCATCACGAGGTGTCCCGCCTTGCGGGCGTTGTTGAGAACGTAGCGCTGTGTGGCGGGCGCCAGTGCGGTCGTAGGAGCGGCCAGACCGAGCGCCTCTGACATCACCTGCATGGTGGATGCGGTGCCCATGAACTGGCAGGCTCCATTGCAGGGCAGCGTGTGGTCCTGAATGAACGTGAGTTCCTCCCTGTCGAGCAAGCCGGCCCTTACCTGTGCATCCGCTATGCCGACTGCACCCTCCATGAGGTAGTTCGGCCCCGGCTCGTTTGAGCCTCCCGGCACGACCACGACTGGCATGAGTTCCTTGAGCCTGCCGGCGGCAACGAGACACGCGGGGAGGCCCTTGTCGCAACTCGATATCAGGACCGCCCCGTCGTACTGGTGCGTGCAGGCGTAAATCTCAATCATGCCTGCGATGAACTCGCGCGACGCGAGCGGGTAGTTCATGCCATCATGGCCCTGGGCTATGCCGTCACACACATCGGAAGTGGTGAACTTGAAGCCCGTGCCACCCGCGAGTGCAACGCCCATTCGGGCCTGCTCAACCAGCTTGTCGAGATGGTAGCTGCCGGGGTGTGCCTCGCCGGAAGTCGAGTACAGAAGAATCTGGGGCTTGGAAAGGTCGTCGCGTGTGAACCCACCGGGTGCGTATAGGGAAGGTGTCTGAGGTGCGCACGCTTCCAGTATGCTGCTTCTCTTGTCCATTATCTGACTCCCCCCTGTGTCTCTTTCGCCCTCACCTCTCGTGGACTACACGAGCATATCGAAGTGGATATCGAACTCGCGGTGACCGAGCTCCTCGGCACGGCAGAGCTTGCCCGAGGCCGCCGCAACGACCTCGTCGAATATCTGTTGTCCCACGCTCTCGAGAGTGCCCTCCCCGTCGACTATCACGCCTGCGTTTACGTCGATGTTGGGTTTCATCTTTCCGTACAGGACACTGTTGGTCGACACCTTGAGGACCGGGGCAATCGGCGAGCCAACCGGTGTGCCACGGCCGGTGGTGAACACAATCAGATGGCAGCCTGAGGCCAGGAGTCCGGTGTCGTTCATCACGTCTGCCGCTGTGGCGTCCATGATGACGAGGCCTTTCCGCTTGGGATGCTCGGAGTACTTGACGACTTGCATGATGGGCGTACTGCCACCCTTGCGGATGCAACCGAGGGATTTCTCCTCGATACTGCTTAGTCCGCCCTTGATGTTGCCCGGTGATGGCTGCGTGCCGCGAATGTCTTCACCTCCGCTCATTGCCCTGGCTTCCGCCGCGGAGATAGCGTCGTAGATGTCCTGCGCGACCTGCTTATCGGTTGCCCGACGCGCAAGGACGTGTTCGCAGCCGAGCATCTCCGTTGTCTCGGAGAAAATGGCTGTTCCTCCTTCAGCGATGAGCTTGTCGGCAGTGATGCCGAGAGAAGGGTTCGCGGTAAGACCTGAGAAGGCGTCCGAGCCGCCGCACTCCAGGCCCAGCATCAGCTCGGACAGGGGGATGGATTCCCGCTTCGCGCTCTTGGCCTCTTCGACCATCTGCTGCGCGAGCTTCGTTCCTCTCTCGATGCATCCGGGCGTGCCGCCATCCTCCTGCACGATCACGACCTCGTAGCGCTGGCCTATCTTGTCCAACTCCGCGGTGATGAGGTCGGGTTGGATGACTTCACAGCCGTTGCCGACAAGCAGGACGCCGGCCACGTTGCCGTGCCCGCAGATGCCCACCATCGTCCTGATGACTTTGTCTTTGTCGTCGCCGATGTGCCCGCAGCCGGCGCCATGAATCGCATACACCGTGCCGGGCACCTTCTCGCTGATCATGCGGGCGACCTCGGACGAACACACGACTGTCGGAAACACGAGGACGTGGTTGCGAATGCCTACCTTGCCTGTCTTCCTGCGATATCCCTGGAAGTCCATTATTTGTCCCCCCTTCCTTTCTGGCTCTCCATGTTGTGTACATGGACATGCTGGCCTGCCTGTATGGGGTCAGTGGCAAGTCCGATTGTCTCTCCGTATTTCACAACAGGCTCGTGCAGCCCGATGGCGGACAGCGCGAACTTGTGGCCAAACGGGATGTCCTGCGTCAGCACAGCGGTCGCTTCAGTACCCGCGAGCGAGACCGTCACCGTCTCGCCTTTGGCGAGTTCCTGAAAGGCCGTGGCTACATTGTCCTTGGTGTCGATGAGGATGGCTTTGGGTTTCACGTCTCAATACCTCCCGAAAAACAGAATCTGAACTTTACCCGGTCCCCGGGACAATCGGGTCCATGGGGCAGGGTCGGAAGCTGCCGCACATAAGGTGAACCTGTGACACGTGATGGTCTAACCGTCGCACCACGGTCCCCGAGTCCTGTAAGAAAGTCAGTCAAGACGAGTATCCGAGTGGTTTGCTGCATGCAATTGCGGGCCCGCGGTTGTAGCCGATACAGCTGTCGCCGTGCCAACAACGAGCCACGCTCAGAGTGTACTCCACCAGTCTGCAGACTGGTAGTCTTTGCTGGCGCGCGTTACGTGTCAGAGGGGGCCTGCGAGCAACTCAGGGTGCCTCTGGTCCACGGAGAATCGTGACCGGCCTGGATGCGGAGTCCGTAGCTCGGGAGCGGGACTGGACCGACCGGGCGGCCGGAGCTTTCCCGGTTGCGGGCAGTGTATTTGCTTGCCTGCCATACGTCAACACGCACGCGGCCCGTTTTCGTCCCGCCGCTTATCTGGCGCGCGTCCTGTTGTACATCGGAGTGATTGTCTATAATGGCTCTGACCATTCACAGAGGAGGTCCTTGCGCATGACACCGACCGCCAGAGAACGTTTCCTGGGAATCTGTCACTTCGAGCGTCCGGGCGACCTGATGCTGGTGACGCCATACTTCCACGACTTCTGGACAGAGACTCTCGACGAGTGGGTCAAGCAGGGCGTCCCGGAGGAGGTGAAGCAGAGCAGGTTCCGCGGCGAGTATTTTCAGCTCGATCACATAAGAATGCTCCGCGAGATAAACCTCGGCATGTTCATGGATAAGACCATCGATGTCGGAGGCGTGCCCTACGTCTATGGCATCCCCCCAGTGCAGCCGCAGTATGAGACGACCATTCTGGAGGAGGATGAGGAGAGGGTCGTGCTTGTCAACGCGGGCGGACAGAAGATTCGTGCTTCGAAGAAACACCCTGAGAAGATGCCCATGTACCTTGATTTCCCCGTGAAGGACAGAGCCAGCTGGGAGCAGTACAAGAAGCGATTGGATCCTGCGACGCTCGAGCGCTGGCCGACCGACTGGGATGGCTACGTCAAGCGCATGAACTCCAAGGACGAGCCCGTGATGCTGAACGTCGGCGGCCTCTTTGGCTACATTCGTGAGTGGATGGGTGTTGAGAAGCTCCTCTACCTGGTTTACGATGATCCCAACCTGGTAGAGGACATGATGGAGCACATGGCCTACCTCCAGACAGAGATGGTCAGCCGGGTCTTGGCCGACATAAAAGTTGACTTCGCCATGTACTGGGAGGATATGTGCTTCAAGACGGGGCCGTTGATATCACCGAAGATGTTCAAGCGCTTCATGGTACCCCGCTACAAGAAGGTCACGGGGATGCTCCGTGATGCCGGCGTGGATGCCATATTCGTGGATAGCGATGGCAACCTGAGCCGTCTCATCCCGCTCTGGCTGGAAGCCGGCATCAATGGCTTCTGGCCCCTCGAGTGCGCGGCAGGGAACGACGCGGTCGCGTTGCGGAAGCGGTATGGCAAGAACATACTGCTGGCCGGCAACATAGACAAAAGGGCTTTTCTGAAGGGCGAGGCTGTGCTGCGCGAGGAGGTGATGGCCAAGGTACCCTCTCTTCTTGAGGCGGGCGGCTATTTCCCGTCGCTCGACCATCTTGTGCCGCCCGACGTGACGTTCTCGATGTACCGGTGTTTCATCAACCTGCTGCGGGAAATCGCGGGACTCGGGAAGCTGCCGCAGTAGGCCCCGGGTGCGGAAACGGAAGAGAGGGAAGCACGTGCTTCCCTCTCTCAGGTTTCTGTTCGCGGGCGACACCGCCGGAGACGCGTGCTCTTCCTGCTAGCAGATGGCGCTGTCCGGACTCAGGATGTTGTTCGGATCGAATAGTTTCTTGACGCCGAGCATCAGCTCGCGCTGCTTCGGGTCGAAGCACATCTCGAACTGCGGCAGCCTCGTCTTGCCAATCCCGTGCTCGCCGGATATTACACCGCCGAGCTGGATGGCAGCCTCGTAGATCTCCTGTTTCGCCTGCTTCAGCACGCCCTTCTTTTCGAATTCCCAGTACATGTTGGGATGCAGGTTGCCGTCGCCGGCGTGGCCGACCACGGGGATGAAGATGCCGTATTTCTGTGAGACCTTGTCGATCTCGTCGAGGATCGTGGCGATGGCTGCCGGGGGCACGGTGACGTCGAGTGCGTCAGCGATCTTGGGCTTCAGGGCATTGCCGACCTCGCTTCTGATCTTGAGGATTTCCGCCTGCTCGGAGGTGGTCTCGGCCATCAGGATATCCACCGCGCTGTTCTTCTCGCAGATCTCGGAGAGCTGTTCGCACAGGCCGTAGAGCTGGTCTTCATTGGTCTCGGCCATGATGATGATGAGCTGGGCCTTGCCCTGCTTCGCGGGCCAGGTCATGTTGACGTGCACCGCAGTCTCCTCCATGAGCGACTTCTCCGTGTACTCGATTGCCATGGGGATGATGCCGGCCTGCAGTATCTTGGGCACGGTGGCGATGGCGGCGCGGCGGTCTTCGAAGGACACAACCAGTGTGGCCGTGGCGCCGAACTTGGGGTAGAGCTTCAGCGTGGCCTTCGTTATTACGCCGAGGATTCCCTCGGAGTCGATAAGCAGGTGTATGAGGTCAAGTCCGGTGTTGTTCTTGAGCAGCTTGCCGCCCATCTGCACTATCTCGCCGGTCGGGAGAACGACCTCCAGTCCCTTGACATAGCTGCGAACGACGCCGTACTTCACCGCGCGCGTGCCGCCCGCGTTGCAGGCGACCATGCCACCCACCTGCGCCCCCTCATCGCCGGGGTGTGGGGGGAACAGCAGGTCCGCGTTCTCAACTTCCTTCAGCATGTGCTCGAGGGTCACGCCTGCCTCGGAGACGATCATCATGTTGTCCTTGTCGACCTCGATGACCTTGTCGAGTCGCTCGAGCGACAGGACTATGCCGTCCCGGGTGGGAACAGCCGCGCCGACAAGACCCGTGCCGCCACCCCTGGGATAGACAGGAGTCTTTTCCTCGTTGGCGAGCTTGAGGATAGCGGATATCTCCTCGGGATTGGCTGGTTTGACGACAACGACGTTCTCCGCAGGCTTGGGGAGCACGCCGAGATACGTCTCGTCCGCGAGGTAACCGGTAATCTGGTCGCGCTTGGTGACGACCCAGTCGTCGCCGACGATACGCTTCAGGGCTTCAACGTTAATCATAGCTGGTACCTCCTTGCCGAACATACCGAATTGGGGTTTTTCGCCGCAGGTGAGACGGCGGTCCTGGTAGGTGGTTGCCTGCAGCTCACCTGTGATTTCAGGCTGTGCAACTCAAGTCTTTCCGCGTGAAGTCGGCCACCCCGGTGTGCGGTGGCATTCATCGCCCAGCCGACCCAAGGCTCGGCGTATGGTATCGGTTTCTTGCTGTCTTTTCAATAGTCACAGCTGCGTGGAGCGGGTGCGCGGGCAGACTCCTCGAGGAAGATAGCCTGGAACGGCACCGCTTGTTCCTGCAGGGGCAGGTGTTTGTGCTCTCGTGAATAGGGGAAGGGGGGCCTGTAGTGGCCCCCCTGGAAAGCACTGTCTAGAACTTGATCATCAGGTGTGGCAGCCACAGAATGATGTCGGGGAAGATGATACAGAGGACCATTCCTACCATGATGAGGATGACGAACGGAATGACACCCCGGATGATATGTCCTGTGTCAATGCCCCATTCGGGAGGAGCAAGACCCTTCAGGTAGAAGATGGCGTACGCAAACGGCGGCGTGAGGAATGACATCTGGAGGTTGATGCACAGCATCATGGCAAACCAGAGCGCGTCGAACCCGAGGGCCTCGCCGATGGGACTCACCAGCGGAATCATCACAAAGAGAATGCCTATCCAGTCGATAAACATCCCGAGTATGAAGATCATGAACATGATGAGGGCGAAGATGCCCCACTTGCCGCCCGGTGCGCCCAGGATGAGTGCACTCACGGCGTCGCCGCCGCCCAGGCGCAGAAACACACCTGTGAACATGCTGGCGCCGAGGCCTACAGCCATAGCCATCGCTCCGATCCTGAGAGTGTCTCTCGAAGTGTCTTTGAGCATCTTCATGGAGAAGCGGCGATAGACTACTGCGAGCAACGTGGCGGCAACACCGCCCACTGCGGCTGCCTCGGTTGGAGTGGCGATACCGAAGAATATGCTTCCCAGTACCGCAAGGATGATGAACATCGGGGGCAGAAGCCCCTTGGCCAGGGCGGAGAGCTTGGTGCTCAGCGGAACCGCTCTCTCCGCCTCAGGTAAGGCCGGAGCCATGTGCGGCCTGAGGAAACAGACCACCACGATGTACAGGATGTAGAGCGCCGAAAGCAAGAAGCCCGGCATGAATGCCGCCATGAACAGCTTGCCGACCGATATCTGTGCCATGGGGCCGTAGATGACCAGCATGATGCTGGGCGGAATGAGGATGCCGAGAGTGCCGCCGGCACAGACGGAGCCGCTCACGAGCTCCTTGCTGTAGCCGCGCTTCAGCATCGTGGGCGCGGCAATGAGCGCCATCGTTGTCACTGAAGCGGCAACGACGCCCACGCACGCGGCGAGCACCGTGCCCATCAGGATGGTGCCGATAGCAAGCCCTCCACGGAGTCCGCCGAATGTCAACAGGAGGCCGTCATACAGCTTCTCGGCGGCCCCTGATTTCTCAACCATTATTCCCATGAATACGAACAGAGGGACAGCGAGAAAAGTGTAGTTGTACAGCATCCCGAGGACGCGCAGGTGGAGGATTTTGAACACGGCCGGGCCGAGGGTCATCAGGCCCACGAGCAGCGCCACGGAACCGAGCGAAAAGAAGAGAGGATATCCGAGGAGTACTCCGATAAGGAGTCCTCCGAACATGATGAGCACTATGGCAAGAGGGCTGAGGTCCAGTCCTTGCAGCACTGTTACTCACCCCCCTTGACCAGGGTGGTCACGTCTCTGAGGAATGTGGCGATGCCTTGAATCAGGACGAGGAGTATGCCTGCAGCCACCACTGTCTTGAAGGGCCATGTGATGGGCGACCACGCACACATATTGTCGACCTGGTTGATTGAGATTGCGAAGAGAGCGTCCTGGATGAAGAGCTTGGTAAGGACCACGAACAGAGGAAAGAAGAACAGCAAGGTGAAGAGTACCTCAAGCCAGGCTCGGACTCTGGAGGGGATCTTCTCTGAGATGATATCCACCCTTACGTTGGCGTTTATCCTGTGGTTGTTGGCAAGTCCGAGTGCGATGAAGCAGGCTCCAAGCATCTGCGTGGTGGCCCATGCCCACGACGTAGGAGAGTTCAGAACATACCTCATGAAGACCTCGTACGAGGTGGCGAGAATAACCATGAGGATGAGCCATTTGGAGACTTCGCTGACCTTCTCGGTCACGGCTCCGACACCCTCATAGAACTTTTGAATTGCGGTCATGTCGTTCTTACTCCACTAGAGGGACCCCGCAGACATAATCTACGGGGCCCCCTGAGCTAACGTTGACAGGGAAGAGGGCTAGTCGATGTAGTCGAACATACTGATCTGGGGAGCCACTTCCTGGGTTGCGCGTCTCATGGTCATGAAGAATGCTTTCTGGTGATCCCAGACGGTCGCAAAGGTTGCGTCCTCGGCTGCGTACTTTTCGCAGATGGCGAGGCCGGCCTTGGCGATGTCTTCCTGGGCATCATCGGACACACGCACAATCTCCGTGCCGTAGTCCTCGTACAGGCCCATGACCACACCGTCCTGATACCAGTCGGCAAGGAAGTGGTCAATGACGCCGACTTTCCACTGGTCCTTGAACTCACGCTGCAGGTTGGGTGGCAGTGCGTTCCATGCATCGTGATTGACGAGAACGTAGGAGATCCAGGACGGAGAGTGGATGCCGGGGACGCCAACGTACTTGGTAATCTCGTGGAAGCCCATCGGCCAGTTCTGTGCGGGCGGGCAGTACTCGAACGCGTCGATGACGCCGCGCTGAGCCGACTCGTAGAGCTCGGAGCCGGAGATAGACACGACGGAGGCTCCGTTGTCCTCAAGAACCTCGGCCCAGAAGCCCATGGTCCTGAACTTGACGCCCTTGAAGTCGGCCATGCTCTCGAGCTTCACGTTTGAGTGGCAGAACAGCTCCGCCTCCCCGGGGATAGCTCCAACGGAGATTCCCCAGTCGCCCCAGATGTTGTTGGCGATCTCTTCGCCGCCGCCTATGTAGTACCAGGCGAGCAGATCAATGGGGTGAGGCCCTCCGGGCAGGCCCGTGGGGGTCAACAGGTAGCCAACAGGACCGAGTAGCTTTACGTTGCTGACGGCGTTGCCCCAGCCGACCTCGGCCACGCCTTCCTTCAAAGCCTCGGCGATGTCATAGGCGGGGACGATCTCTCCACCGGCGGATATCTTCATGGTCATCTGTCCGTCAGTGGCTGTCTCCAATGCGTCAGCCACTCCCACACAGTAGTTGAAGTGAGGTGTGCCGGATGGGTGTTCGTGGAGGAACGTCCAGTTGTAGGTCTTGCCTTCGGGTGCAGCGGGCGTCGAAGCCTCTTCTTCGCCCTCCTCCGGTGCTGTGGTTCCTTCGTCAGGAGCTGCAGCCTCGGGGGCGCATCCGACGACGACCAGGCTGACTATTGCCAGCATGGCCACGAGGACGATGGGTAGTCTTGTCTTCATGTCAGAACCTCCTTCTTACTACTTGAGCCTCTTCAGGCCTAGTGCCTTGAGTCTTCCTCTCCCCAGTTCGGGTGGCGACAGCCGCAAGGGTGACGCCTGCGGAGTCAGTGCGATTGTGTGCCGCCTGTTTTCGCACGGGCCCAGTGGTATGGGCGAATCCATGTGATCGGCGACACGCCGGATGCAGGGCGAGGAAACGAAGATAAGGAGCACGGGCATGCGCCGATACACAGACTCTATCCTTCCAATCGGAATGCCTATGTGAGAGCACGTAACATTGGATAGTACACAAGTCGAGTGCAAAATACAATCCGCAGTGTGTCAAGGGCCGGTCACGCAGATGCCGTTGTAGGTGCTCTGGTGCAGCAACTCAGCACTCGTAGTCCCGCCCGAGGCAACATCGACTGCCCGGGTGAACAGGAGACTCCCGCTGGCGTCAATCGTGCCCGACGAGGCGAGATTGACGTACGCGTCGATGTTGTCCTTCATGTGCTCGTACGTGCCCGGATTGCCCGTGACCTTGAGGACAGGGACGAACGAGAACCCGATGGGTGTCCCCCTGCCTGTAGAGAAGAACAGCACGTTTGCGCCCGCCGCAACCAGGCACGTGAGGTTCTCGGAGTCCATGCCCATTCCGTTGACGACGAAGAGGCCGTGTCCGGCAGGGCGCTCTCCGTACTCGCACACGCCGTCGATGGGATGCGTGCCACCCTTGGCAATGGCGCCAAGCGACTTCTCCTCTATCGTTGTGAGGCCGCCCTCGATGTTGCCCCTGGCAGGATTGGCGCCCCTCATATCCACGCCCTTGTCGAGGAAACGTTGCTCACAAGCGGCCACCATCTGGAGTATGCGTGTGCCGAGTTCCGGGGTGGAGGCGCGCGCCGCGAGAAGGTGCTCGGCGCCGATGAATTCCTGTGTCTCGCTGAAGATGCCGCTCCCGCCCGCGGATAGCAGTGTGTCGAATGCGTTGCCGATGGCCGGGTTTGCCGCCAGTCCCGAAGTCGCGTCCGACCCGCCGCACTCGGCCCCGAAGACGAGCATGGATAGGGGGCAGAGCTCCCTGGTGGCGCCGGCAGCCCTGGCGGACAGTTCGCTGGCGAGGCGCGAACCGCGCGCGACTGTGGCAATCGTGCCGCCTTCTTTCTGAATGACGAGTGTTTCTACGGGCTTGCCTGAGAGCGAGACCTGCTGTGCTACTTCGTGGGTGTCTGTGGGCTCGCAACCGAGGCCGACGAAGATGACTGCCGACAGATTCGGGTGTCGCCCCAGGTTCACCAGCGTTCGTTGAAGTACTTCGAGCTCATCCGGCGTGTGGTCACAGCCCTGGAAGTGGGTGAAGAGCGCACATCCATCGACGCTCTCGGCAATCTGTCGTGCGGTGTCGCAGGCACATCCGACGGTGGGGATGATGCCCACGTAGTTGCGTGTGCCCGCGGTTCCATCCTGACGCGGGTAGCCGAGGAACTCCATTGTTGTCTCCCTGGCTGCCCCGCGCACATCGTGTTGACAGGACGGGCAGGTTCCAACGTGGAAGCCGGCCCGAGGACGGGCAGCCTGTGCTGGTCGGCTATGGTAACTGCTGCCGTGACCGGGCGCAAGCGGGCCGTCGGATACGTGAGCCATGGGTCTGGCTGCAGTGAGTCCCCCCAAGGAACGGCCCTCGACCCGCGCCTGATGGATGGTGGATGTGAGGAGCCGGCCGAGCCTTGCCGGCACGTGTCCACCCCAGGCCGATGGGACTCACAGAGGTTCACATCGGAAGGGCATGGCAGTACAGTGATACTGGGTCACTATATGGTGCAACCGACACGTGCTGCGAACAGCAGTGCCGGAACGGCTGACGGTCAAACCGAAGCTGGACTAGAAAACCGTGCCCGTTGTCCAGATGTCGGGATACGCCCCGTAGTTGAGTGCCTCTGCCTTCGTCTGGCGGCCCGAGGCCACTCTGAGAGTCTCCTGGTAGAGCTGCGCGCCCAGTGTCTCAAGAGAGGCGTCTCCGAATATGTCGACCAGGATGTCTATGTGCTCGGAGAGGTGCTCTGCCGTGCGGGGGTTTGCTGTCACCTTCACGACGGGCACGAACGGGAAGCCCTGCGGTGCACCGAGGCCGGTCGCAAACACGATTATCTGGGCGCCGGCTGCGGCAAGTGCGGTGACGGCCTTCGGCTCCTGTCCCGGGCCATCAAGAAGGAAGAGTCCCTTCCCGGGTGGACGTTCGCCATGGACGAGGACACCCTGGATGGTTGTCGTTCCGCCCTTCACTATGGCGCCGAGCGACTTCTCTTCGATAGTTGTGAGTCCCCCGGCGATGTTGCCGCGCGACGGATTCGCTCCACGGATGTCGACGCCCAGTATGGCCGCACGCTTCTCCACGTCTGCGACGATGTCGTATATCCTCTGGCCGACGGTTTCATTTGCGGCCCTGCGGTAGAGGATGTGTTCGGTCCCCAGCATCTCTGGAGTCTCCCCGAAGACACAGGTGCCCCCGGCCCGCACGATGAGGTCGCACATGGCGCCGACGGTGGGGTTGGCGGCGATGCCCTGCGTGGTATCTGAGGCGCCGCACTTGATGCCGATGAGTAGATTGGAGTCGTTGACTTCCTCCCTCTGAAGCTCGGAAATCGCCGTGAGCATCCCTCGTGCTATCCGTGCTCCCTCTTCGAACGCCTTGCTGGCGCCGCCAATCTCCTGGATGACCACCCGCTCGACTGGCTTCCCTGTGCGTGCAATCGCCTGCTGGATGTGGTCCACAGGCCCCTCACAGCCCAGGCTAACAAGCAAGACGGCCCCAAGATTCGGATTGGCTCCGAGGCCGCTGAGCGTCCTGTGTACGTGTGCCATGTCCGGACCGGGATTGCCGCAGCCCTGCTGGTGTGTGAATGACACGGTGCCGGGCACCCTGTCCGATATCCATTTCGCCACGTCGTTGGCGCACGTGACTGTGGAGATGATTCCCACGTGATTTCGCACGCCGACCGTGCCGTCGGCTCGTTTGTATCCTAGAAAGCTCATCGCACCTCCGTTTGTAGTCAAGCCTCTGCGCGATTCGGGGTGGTCTGCTCCGATTGGCTCAGGCGCTCCCCCGCACAAGCGCAGGACGGTGAAGGTGACATCGTAGTCGGAGCCGGCTGCGCAGTCAAGCCTGCTTCCCGGGTCTGCTTCCCGGGTCTCTGCCCTGCACGTACGACTGTCAATGTTATAATCGACGAGGGATGCTTCGAGAATGAACCTTTCAGCTGAACTCGACAGGTGGCTGCCAGCTCCAACGCGTGAGCTGCTGACACGGATTGGTTATTGTGCCGCGCAGAAGGGCTACCGTGCCTGTCTGGTTGGAGGGGCCGTTCGCGACCTTCTGCTGGGCGAGAGCAGCCTTGACCTGGACATAGTTATCGAGGGAGACGCACTCGACATCGCCCGCTCCTTCGGGACATCCGGAAACCCCGCGCCAGTGCTCCACGAGAGGTTCGGGACGGCTACGCTCACATCCGGTTCCTTCCGTGTGGACCTCGCGACGGCACGGAAGGAGTCGTATCACAGTCCCGGGGCTCTGCCGTCCGTGCACCCGGGGAGTATCGAGGAGGACCTTCTGAGACGCGACTTCACGATAAATGCGATGGCCATCCGTCTCGGCACAGAACGGCACGGTGAACTTGTTGACCCGTACGGAGGCAGGGGCGACCTGCAGCACGGTCTTCTCAGAGTGCTGCACGAGGCAAGCTTCAAGGACGATGCAACCAGGATACTTCGTGGCGTGCGCTACGAGCAGCGGCTTGGATTCGCATTCGAGAAGTCGTCGCTTGAGCTGCTGGCGCGTGGGCTTCTGTATGTGAGGAGCATCAGTGGCGACCGTCTGCGACATGAGATAGAGCACATGCTTGCAGAGCGTGAGCCTGAGCATATGCTGCGGCGGCTCGACACCCTCGGAGTGCTTGCTGCAATCGATGAGTCCCTGAGCTTCGGCCCCGGGCAGTTCGAGGCCTTCCGGCACGCGAAGGCGAATCAACTGTCTGCCGTGCGGCTAGAGTCGGTCTTGTGGTGTGTGCTCGGGTGGGGGCTTGATAAGGAGCGGTTGGCATCAGTGGCGACCCGGTTGAATCTGCCCGGCCGCCTGCTTGGGCCGATGCAGGATAGCTTTGCACTTCGTGTTTTCGAGGCGGACCTGGACAGGCCGGGCCTGAGGCCAAGCGACGTGGTTGGCCTGCTGTGCGACAAGAGCATTGTGTCGCTCTCGGCAGCAGAGTTGCTGTACGGGCACCCCCTTGCCCGGTCCCGAGTCTCTCTCTACCTCACTCACCTGCGGCATATCCGTCCCGCCCTGGACGGGCGAATACTCCGAGAACTTGGCTTCGTGGAGGGGCCGGCTATTGGCTCGGCTCTGGCAAGGCTGCGGGTGGCGCGGTTGAACGGAGAGGTCGGCTCGAGGGAGCAGGAAGTGGAGATGGCGCAGCGCATTCTCGCCGGTGGGCCGGGAACAGACTCCTAGGAGCGTGTCGGAATAGCCACACTGACGGTGAGGCTACTCAGCGTAGGGCAGGGTTGGTGTGCCACTTCACGAAGGCCGGGAATGCGCGAAGCGTGAGATGTAGGGGCATGTTGCACGTGCCCGGTGGACGCGAGGCGGTCCGAATGTAGATACCGTCTTGCATGTCAAGCTGCTATAGCTATGGCAGGGTCGAAAGGGCTTCCGTTCTTGAGCACTCCGAAGATGATGTGAACGAGTTTGCGCATAGCCGCGCCCACGATGACCATGTTGCATTTGCCATAGCCTT
>JAUVZB010000071.1 GCA_030602785.1 Dehalococcoidia bacterium | reverse complement strand
AACCACACTGACGGTGAGGCTACTCAGCGTAGGGCAGGGTTGGTGCGCCATTTTGCGAAGGCCGGGAGTACGCGAAGCGCGAAATGTAGGGGCAGGCCTCTGCGCCTGCCCGCGGTGGGGGCGATGGATGCAGATAGAGGTGTGGTGCAGCTAACCGCCGACGATGCACAAACCCGTGGCGGGCGGACACAGAGGTCCGCCCCTACACCAAGGGACTCGACCATGAATGGTGATAATGAGCGGCGTGTCGACAGCGCGACATGGCCGAGCTGTTCCCTTCGTACCAACACCAAGGGGGCTGTTTCTCCGACAGACTCCTAGGGGCGCGCGGGGAATGGTGTGGTGCCGCGCCGGCTCGGCCCCTGGTTGACTTCGGTGTCGCGAGAGACGTCGCCCTAGATGTCGGGAGATTCCGGCTCTGTCCTCACTTCGGGTTCGTCTTCGAGCGGAGCGGTCACCTTGAGCACAGTGCCCGCGCCGGCGGAGGTGTTCACGGTCATCCTGCCTCCCCACGACAGCGCTCGCTCCCGGATGCCGACGAGCCCCAGCGTACCCGACTTGCGCATCTCGTGCTTGGTGAAGCCGCGTCCGTTGTCGGCCACGCGCAGCACGGCCTGGCCCCCTTCGCGGGTGAAATCCACCGTCACTCTGGTGGCGCCCGAGTGGCGTCGCACGTTGTCGAGTGCCTGCTGCAGCACGCGGAACATGCCCAGGGCCACTCGTCCTCGCGGCAGCGTGAGGTTCTCAACTCGTCGCACCTCGCATTCCACCCCGGAGCGGCGCACGAACTCCTCCGCCTGCCACTCGATAGTGGCGGCCAGCCCGAGGTCCTCCAGCATCACCGGGACGAGGTCCGCGTAGAGCCTGCGGAGACGCCCTATCGTGTCATCGAGCAGATGCGTCATCCCGTCCATCTTGCGCGCCAGACTCGCCGGCGCCTCCTCAGGAAGCCGGCTGCGGCAAGAGGCCACGTCAACCTTCAGCACTGACAGCGCCTGGGCGACATAGTCATGGAGTTCCCAGGCCACCTCAGCGCGCTCTTCCTCGCGCGCGGCCTCGATGCGCGCAGCAAGCTCCCGGAGTTCACGGTTCGCCTCCGCAAGCCATTCCTCCATCCGCTTGCGCTCGGTGATGTCTCGGCTGATGCTCACGTAGGCGACCACGGTGCCTGACTCGTCCTTTCGCGCCACGGCGGTGCGCTGGCAGTCGAATACCGAGCCGTCCTTACGCCTGAAGCGGACCTCGTCCTTCACGAATCCGGTCTTGGCCATCCGGCGCAGGAAGTTCTCGCGATCCGCGGGATTGGCGTAGAAGTCGATGGCGTTGATTCTCGGAAGGTCTTTCCGCGAATAGCCGAACAGGTCCAGCCATGCCTGATTGACGTCTATGACTGTCCCGTCGGGTGCCCCGATGAAGATGGCGTCTATCGACTGCTCAAAGAGCGAGCGGTAGTTCGACTCCATGTCTCGCAGATGGTCAGGTGTAGCGTGATGCGCCGGTTCCAGGCTGGCCTTCTCCAGTCTCTCGTCCCCTACGATGGCGACCACCTCCCTGGGAATTCGGGGGACAGTATGCTTGTCTCTGTCCCCCTCGTTGGGCTCCGGCCTCTGTGCCTTCGACCGTTGGCAAGACCATCATTGTACAGCCCAGTGTTCGCATACGACAAATGCGTTCGTCAATGTCTCTGCCTGCCCGGGGATACACAGCGCCCCTCAGCGTCATCAAGACGCGTCACAGATGACTGTCACAAGAAGCCGAGATGGGGAGTTCGAGGGACACCATACTCATTTCGGCTTGAAGGCCGATGATAGTGCAAAGGCCTCATGAGTCTTCTCTCTGTCTTCTGCGGGCTTCAACAGACGCCCCGGCTCGTTCTGGACTGCATTCACGCAGGGATGCATGCCGACGAGCATCGGCCTTGCCGGAGGGAGTCAACTCGAAGACTCTCACGCATGGAAATGACCACGGTATCCCCGCATTTGAACACGCACACCATGTTGTTCGGCTCTCTAGAGAGAACCACCCACTGCAAGGACTGCGAACGTCTTGTGAGAACGCATACCATCTCCCCGCGTGACCCCACTGTTGCATGGCCGCGTGACACCTGTGTGTCACAGATACTGACGTGCAGTCTGGATTGGAGAACCTCCCCTCCAAGTGACCCCACCCCCATCCCCACACTCCGTGCGCTGGCCGTCGCTGAGACCGCTGGTGCGACCGACGCTCCGACGCGGTTCCTCGGCTTCGCGACGCCGAATCTCACCGAGTGAGGGGAGAGGTTGCCTCTCTTGGGGGGTGTGGCTCATGGACGAGGTACTGCAACCTCCGCCGAGGGTATCAACGCGCAGCCACCCTCTCGCGCGTTTGAGCATTGCACGAACCATTCTCTACCCCACGTGGCGGACAAATCGAAACTGAGAGGTTGCCCTACTCGGACGGCTCGGTGCAGGCGGCTACTTCAACGCGGTTGCGACCCGCAGCCTTCGCGTGGTAGAGGGGCTCGTCGGCCCGGTTGATAAGCGTGTCAACGCTGTCGCCGGCGCAGCGCTCGGCGACGCCAAGGCTCGCGGTGAGGCTGAACGTGCCTCCCCCGCCATCATCCATGGCTGTGTTCTCCATCAGTGAACGGATCCTCTCCGCCATGACCTGCGCTCCGGCGATGTCTGTGCGCGGCAGGATGACGACGAATTCCTCGCCGCCGTAGCGTCCGACGAAATCGGTCAGACGCACACTTCGTTGCACCAGGCTGGCTGTGTCGGCGAGGACACGGTCACCCACCAGGTGGCCATGGAGATCGTTGACCTGTTTGAAGTGGTCGAGGTCCAGCATGGCTACGCTGAGTCGTCCCTTGTAGCGCTTTACGTGGCGAAGCCACTCGTCCAGCTTCTCCATGATGGCACGCCGATTGAGGAGGCCGGTGAGCGTGTCGAAACGAGCGAGCCGTTCGAGTTCGGCGCGGTCATGCTTCTGCTGAGTGATATCCTTCATTATTCCCTGGAATCCCACCATATTCCCGTGCTTGTCTTTGAACGCCACCTGTGTGCGCTGGCAGTCGAAGACGGCACCATCCTTCCGCTTGTAGAGCACCTCATCCTGGACGAATCCGGTCTTGGCCATCCGGCGCAGGAAGTCGTCGCGATCCGCCGGGTTGGCGTACAAGTCAATGGCATTCAGGGAGGCAAGGTCTTCGCGTTCATATCCGAACAGGTTCAGCCACGCCTGATTGACGTCTATGACTGTGCCGCCGGGGGTTCCAAGGAAGATAGCGTCTATCGAGTGCTCGAAGAGAGAGCGGAACCTCTCCTCGCTGTCCTTCAAGGCCTGCTGAGCGAGTTTTCGGCTGGTGATGTCGTGGATGACGCCCTGCCATTCCACAACGCTGCCCTCCGGGTCCCGCCTCGCAACCACGGTCCGGGCACAGTCCATCACCGAGCCATCCTTCTTCTTCAAGCGGACCTCTTCGTCGACCAGAACCCCTGTCTTGGCTATACTGCGCAGGAAGTCCCCGCGGTCCTGCGGATTGGGGTACATGTCAACCGCGTTCAGGCCCGGCAGCTCATCGCGGGAATAGCCGAAGAGGTCCAGCCACGCCTGGTTGGCATCCATGTTCGAACCGTCGGATGCGGAGGTAACGATGGCGTCCATAGACTGGTCGAAGAGCGAGCGGTACCTCTCCTCGCTGCCGCGCAGTCTCTCCTGTGCCCGCTTCTGCTGGGTGATGTCGCGGACGACAGACTGGAAGCCCACAATGCGCCCGGTCTCGCCCCGAATGGCGATGGACGTTCTGAGGCAATCCATGACCGTTCCATCTACCTTCTTCAGCCTGACCTCTTCGTCCAGGAGAGCACCGTGTTGCTCCATCCGTCGCACGAACTCGCCGCGGTCCCCCGGCTTCACGTAGCGGTCACGCACGTTGCTGTGGCCTATTGCCCCGTCATCGAGCCCGTACAGGCGCAGGTAGGCCGGATTGGCATCCATGAGGGTGCCGTCAACTGCGACGAGGGCAACTGCGTCCATGGACTGTTCGAACAGCGTCCTGTACTTCTCAGCGCTTTCGCGCAGGGCGGCCTCCGCTCGCTTGTTCTCGGTGACGTCACGATTAATGCCCTGATAGGCAACCACGGCGCCTGACTCGTCCTTGAGGGATACCTGTGTGCGCTGGCAGTCGAAGATGGTGCCATCCTTCCGCCTGTAGAGCACCTCGTCCTGGACGAATCCGGTTTCCGCCATGCGGCGGACGAAGTGCTCCCGGTCCGCCGGGGTGGCGTACAAGTCGATGGCGTTGATTCTTGGAAGGTCTTCTCGCGAATAGCCGAACAGGTCCAGCCATGCCTGATTGACGTCTATGACTGTCCCGTCGGGTGCCTCGACGCCGATGGCATCCAGCGACTGCTCAAAGAGCAAGCGGTAGTTCGACTCCATGCCTGGCAGCTTGTCGAGTGTAGCGTGATGCGTTGGTTCCAGGCCGGTCTCTTCCAGGCTCTCGTCCCCTACCATGACGAGAACCATCTTGGGAATTCGGGGGATACCACGCCAAACTCTGTCTCCGGGGTTGAGGCCCCGGCTTCTTTGGCTTTAGCCACCGGCCATGTTCTCCTTCCAGATGCAGCGGAACGCATACAAGGCCATCATTACACCAATGTAATGCTCGCACCCGACCACCCCGCTGTCAATACCCCGGCCGACAACGCCTGGGATGCACAGCATGTCCAGGGGGGTAGGAGGTCTCGAGGGATTGTTGCCCTATCCCCAAACGCGGGGAGTCAAGCAGTCCGAACCGACAACTACGGAGCGCGTAGAACGTGGGGTGGTGCTCTCTGTGTTCCGCCCCGCCTCTATCCACTCTCTCAAGCGGACGCTGTCACTTCCTGGCTCCTGAGCGCCTCCAGTCCGGCCCATACCTCTGTTTCCTCCCATCGAAGGATTTGCAGCAGGGTCTCTTTGTCGTAGCGAGTTCCGTCGTGTATCGATGCCGCCAGCGCCACATCCCAGAATAGCCGTGCTTCCTCATAGTACGGCAACTGCACCCGCCGCATCATCTCGATGAAAGCCTGTCCATCGGCTGCCTCGGCCCATCCCCATCCCATCACCACCTCGAGACGTTTCAACAGGTTTGCGAGGCACTCAGGCCCGACGACGCTGTCCAGGGAGATAACTGTCGCCGCCCTCCCAAGTGCCGCCTGTTCATCAGCGTCATATGTGCACTCCCTTGACTTGTGGACTATCCGGGGGGCCGACGTTCTGTGTGTCCGCCGTACCACGCACCATTCGATGCACCCGTTCAGTGCCCCGTCGATAATCCCGCCACACGAGTCACAGCACCATTGCTCCAATGGTTTCAGCATATCCTTGTCATCCTCCCACAGACTCCGGCCGCAGCGAGTTCAAGATGCTCCTAGAGTCTAGCTCCCCTTCCCCCACAGAACAACGGTTTTGCCTGGGACTATCGAACTGGTTTCTCATCAACTATCGTCGTAGGACAACCACCTGCAGGAGTACGCACTGCCGGACGACTGCCTCGGGGCACGTCGAGCCCGTAGACTGGAGTCGAGTGTGGGCGCGCATCAAGGCAGTGCTCCCTCCTCGCCCCGCTCTGCTATCAGCCGGCCCTACATGCCCTTCAGACCAGGCGCCTCCGCCCTGTCTCCCTGTTTCCGCTGGCCCACTATCTCGCTGACCACCGTCCAGTACAGGGCTGCTACCTGCCTGGCAGCTGTCTCGCCGTGCCGGTCGAGCTCGAGTTGTGGCACCATCATGGCCGTCAGTCGGCCCGCAGTCTGCAACGTATCGCTATCCATCGTGTCCCCCTTCGCGTATCCGTGCTGACAGATACTCGCACCGACGTTCTCAGCTGTCAATCAACCCGGCTTCTTGCGACGCGCTGGATGCCGCCCGGGGGAGTCCCCACGGCAGGAGTATGCAGGACTCCACGGGACAACGGGTGGGGGGAGCCAGGCGGTGGCAGTCCAGCCGTCCGGGCGAACGGGGTGGTGGTGTCGCACGTGATTTGACGGCACCGCCGATTGACCGATAAAGTGAGGCTTCATGCCCGCGCTCCTCAACCTGCACCCTCCGGAGGCAAAACTGTGAAACTCATTTTCGGCATGGTTGCCGTACTGCTGATGCTGCTCGGAATGATTCTCGGCATCGGCCACCTCGACGGCCTGACGCTCGGAGAACCTTCTGAAGAGGCTGCCGCCTCCGCCGAGGCTGAGACTCCCGCCGAAGCCGAGACGCCCGCCGAAGCCGAGACGCCCGCCGAGGCTGAGACTCCCGCCGAAGCTGACACTCCCGCTGAGGCTGAGACTCCTGCCGAGGCCGAAACCCCCGCCGAAGCTGACAGTCCTGCCGAGACCGAGACTCCCGCCGAGCAGGAGCCGGGTCCAGCTATGGCCACGGTAGATGAGCAGGCGTATCTGAAGTTCGTCATGGGCTATGTGGGGAGTGTCGGGAACGGCATCAACCAGGTCGGTAGTTTGCTCGCTCAGCCCGCGCTTGAAGACCAGACATGGCGCGCGCGGGTCATCTCTCTCCTCTCCAGTATCGAGGGGTCTCCCGATGCCATCTCAGAAGTCGTTCCTCCGCCTGCCCTGCAGGATTTCCACGATGCCTCCCTGGTGTTCGTGGACCATTGCTCCAAGTTTGCTGCCCTGGTCTACGAGTCGCTCAACGAGGATGAGACCGAGCTCTCCGAGGAGGCGACGGCGGAACTGATGAAGGCCGATGAGGCCTATGTAGAGATGGAGAGACTGCTGGCCGAGTTCACCGAGGGGTAGCCTCTTGACCAGGGGTAGCCGCCGAAGACAGGCCGGATACGGGAATCGCGCGACGCGGCTTGGGCCTCCGTAGACCCCTGAACACGTTCACCAGTGGCACGCGCTTCATGTACTCGGCGTAGGGCTCGCCGAACTTGCGCAGGTTGTAGCTATTCTCCTTCACCGATGCGAGCAGCGTCAGCACAACACACGCCGCGGCGATGAGGGCCGAGCCTGATGCCGGGTGGCCGAGCGCTATTCCCACCGCCCACACCCCCGTCCCGAGGTACATCGGGTGCCGGACGCGTCCGTACACGCTTGCGTTCACGAGCACAGTTGTCTGCTCCCACGCGTCCGTCGGCCGTCCCCTCTTGCGCAGGTTGTAGAAGGAGGACACGACCAGTACCGCTGCGGCTGCCTGCAGGAGCCAGCCGGCGATTCTGAGCCCGGGCACGGCGGCGGCGTCCCACGTGCCGCTGAATAGGAGCACCACGAGAGACAGCAGACTGCCAAGGCCGAAGGACTCAAGGACCTCGTGCGGCTCGCCCCTCCTGACCGACGGGATAGTCCAGGTGATGAGGAAGACGGCCCACATCACTGCCAGTCCGATGTAGACTCCTGTCACTCGCCCCTCCTCTGACGCTGCGCGCCCGTCCTACTTCCTTCCGCGCAATTGGACATAACGCGCAGTACGTTCGCAGTACTCCACGTAGCTGTCACCATAGGTCTTCCGCAGGTGAAGCTCCTCCGTCCGGATCATCATGTGTGCGATGACGCCGTAGATGGTGAGCCAGAGCACGCCCGACCAGGAAGGCCAGAAGAGCGCGTAGCCGGCGACCACCAGCCCGTACGAGAGTATCTGGGGGTTGCGGCTGTGGCGGTACAGGCCGGAGCAATGGAGTCCCGTCGCGTCCTGCCCCAGGGCCTTTCGCACGCCGAGCCTTCCCATCGCCGCGAACAGCATGACGAGGCCGCCCACAAGCAGCACAGCCGCCAGGCCGAAGAGCGGGCTTCTCACGTCGACGACGCTGAGGCGCGAGTCCAGGAAGACGTACGAAGACGCGCCGTGCAGGAAGAAGATGAGCACTTGGAGGAAGGTGGAGAACCGGGTCAGTTTGCCGAAGCGCTCGTAGTCCTGTCCTACTCGACGAAAGACGAGCGCCCCGAGGATTGGGAGCACGATTGCGGTGAGCGCGATGGTCCAGTCCCTGTCCATGTCCATGTTGGTTTCCCTCCCCTGATGGTACCACCACGGACTTGCCTCTGGGCAGGGGAGTGGTTCGTGCTGTAGGAGCGGACCTCTGAGTCCGCCCGTCGGGCATGGTATGTCATGCAGGGGCAAGCTCCCATGCCTGCTCGTGGGAGGACGGGGTGTGGCGTATTCGTAGGGGCGAAGGCATGCCTCGCCCGTCGGGTGGTGCATCGGTCATGGTTGTGGTCAGAGACAGGATGAACACGGCACGTGATGTAGGGGCAGGCTCCCATGCCTGCCCGTGGGACGATGGGGTGTGGTGTATCCGTAGGGGCGAAGGCATGCCTCGCCCGTAAGTTGGCGCATTGGTCATGGTTGTGGTCAGAGACAGGATGAACACGGCACGTCACGTAGATACCGTCTTGCATGTCAAGCTGCTATAGCTATGGCAGGGTCGAAAGGGCTTCCGTTCTTGAGCACTCCGAAGATGATGTGAACGAGTTTGCGCATAGCCGCGCCCACGATGACCATGTTGCATTTGCCATAGCCTT
>JAUVZB010000138.1 GCA_030602785.1 Dehalococcoidia bacterium | reverse complement strand
GGCCATGAAGTTGAAGAAGAATGTGACCAGGACGAGCCAGTAGCCGTAGAAGACACGTGGTCTCCGCGAAGGGGTTCCGGTGTTCGATGTCTTTCCCATGCGCGGCAAAGCCAACGTCCCATTGTATCAGGAGAGAGTCAGCACGCGAGTCGGGGATCACGAGTCGCGAGTTGGCAGCTTGGGCCGTCTCGTGAGGAGCACTGCCGGGATGCCTACCACGAACATGGCGGCGAAGGTGACGAACGCCCAGTAGTAGGTGCCCGTCGCATCGTACATCAGCCCCGCGAAGAACGGGCCGGTGGCAGCGCCTATGCTCGGCGCCAGGCTGAGGGCACCGAAGATGGAGCCGTAGAACGCGAGCCCGAAGTGGCTGCTCGCGAGCATCGAAAGCGTAGGCAACCAGGCCCCCACTCCGAGCCCCAACACCAGACCATACGCCCAGATGAGCGCAATCGGCGAGTCAGCATGGATGTTCAGGAGTATCGCCACCGACGCGGCCATGAACCCCTGGCCGATTGCCCACGCATACTTCGGCAGTATCCTGTCGCACAGCCAGCCGAAGAACACCTTTCCAAGGCCGCTGCCAATGCCTATCGCGCCAAGCGCTGCGGCTGCGGTCTGCATCGGGTAGCCGATGTCCTGCAGGAACGGCACGGGTGCCTGGACAAGGCCCATGCTGCTGAAGGAGCCGAACAGGAAGGACACGGCGATGAGCCACAACACCGGCGTGCGTGCCGCCTGTCGGAGCGTGAAACCGGACACATCCGCCACAGAGGTCGCAGTCCCCGACACCATATCTGGAGGCTCGTCGGCTCCATCAGGATACAGCCCCATCTCAGATGGACGGGTACGCACAACCAGCGCGCCGAGGGGGATGACAATCACCCAGATGACAATAGCCATCGAGAGATAGGCGCTCCGCCAGCCATAGTTCTGGATGATGAATCCGACGGCAGGCGCGAGCACACCACCGGCTCCCACGCCCGCTGCCATGAGGCCTATCGCACTGCCCCGCCGCTTCTTGAACCAGTTGGAGACCACCGCGCTTGAAGGCACCTGCCCCATACCGGCGGCGCCTGCGCCGACCAGCACGTAGCCGAGGTAGAAGAGGAAGAGCTGGTTCATCTGGCTGACAAGAACGAATCCCAGGCCCATCACCACCGCACCAACCGGGATGACCTGGCGGGCGCCGTAGCGGTCCACGAACCGACCGACCACCGGCGAGGTGACACCCATCGTCACGAAGAAGATGGTGAAGCCGGCCATTATCTGGCCGCGTCCCCATCCGAACGCGTCCTGCAACGGAGTCACAAAGAGACTGA
>JAUVZB010000029.1 GCA_030602785.1 Dehalococcoidia bacterium | reverse complement strand
CGAAGGTGCTTGAAGAGGTGGCGGTCCCTCTCGGGATAGGGATAGGCGTGGGTGTCGGCGGCAGGCTCGCGGACTGATGGCGGGAATGCCTGTCACGCGAGCGCGATGGCCTCTATCTCGACGAGGGCGTTCTTCGCCAGGAGCGGCACCTCAACACAGGCTCGTGCCGGCGGTGTCTCTCCGAAGTATTGACCGTAGACCTCGTTCATCTGCGCGAACTCGCCCATGTTCGTGATGAAGACGGAGCACTTCACGACCCTGTCGAGGTTCGTTCCTGCTGCTTCGAGGAGAGCCTTGATGTTCTCCATGCACTGCCGTGTCTGTGCCGGCGTGCCTTCTGGCATGGCTCCTGTCTTGTCCAGAGGTAGCTGTCCCGACACGAATACGAGCCCCGCAGCCTTTATGGCTGGCGAGAATGGAGCGACAGGTTTTGGAGCGCCGGGTACTGTAATTGCCTCAAGTTCCATGGTCTTCTCCTTTGTCGATTCCGTTAGCAGTGAGTCGCAAGTGCGGTCACTGTAGCATGGTGGAAGTGGCCGGACAATGAATGCTTGCAGAGAGAACCACGACCTGACAGTTCCGGGAAGTGACGAGTGCGTGGAAAAGAAAGGAGTGCGGTTGTGCTGAGGAGTGCCCAGCCGGGAATGGCCCCTGAGGAAGCAGTTGAAAAGCAGGGCCTGGTGCCGGTATCGGGTCCCCCAGCGGGGATGCTGGAGGCGACACCAGAGCCCTCCCGGGGAGCAAAATAGCAGCGCAGAGTGGGTCTGTCAATGGACTGCGGCGAGTGGCCGCAGGGAGTTTCCGCGTTTTCTTCCACCCCCATTTCCATCAAGTGAGCGGCTGCTCGCCTGTGGCCCCGCGCCATTGACGTCCCTCCGACGGCATGGTCCATAATGCTGCTGAGGAGCGTGTGGTGTAAGGAGGTCTGCCTGTGAGAGTATGCGTTCTCAACGGGAACCCGGATGTCTCAAACAGCGCCTTTGACTCGTATCTTGCCCGTGTCGAGGAGATGGCGACAGTGCAAGGGCACAGCGTCCGCGTGCTGCCGCTGCGTGATATGGACATCAGCTACTGCACGGGCTGCTTCGGCTGCTGGGTGAAGACGCCCGGCGAGTGCGTCGCGAAGGACGAGTCCGCGGAAGTCTGCCGGGCGGTGTTGCACTCGGACCTTGTCATCTTCGCCTCGCCTGCGAAGATGGGCTTCATCTCTGCCCTGCTCAAGAAGGCACACGACAAGCTCATCCCGCTGCTACTGCCCTACTTCACGATACGGGACGGGGAATGTCACCACCCTCTGCGCTACGGCCGCTCGCCGAACGTGGCAGTGCTGCTGGGCAGGAACGGCGCGGATGATGAGGACGTTGCTATCATCGAGCGGTCGTACCGGCGCCTTGTGCTGAACTTCGACTCGGAATTCAGATTTCTCAAGCTGACGGACGAGCCTGTTGAGGAGGTCATCGATGCGATTGGCAGCCTATAACGGCTCTCCGAAGGGAGAGAGAGGGAACTCCAACTTCCTGCTGCGGCACTTCCTCGACGGCGTCATGGAGACCCCCGGCCATAGCTATGAACTGGCGCATCTTTCGAAGGTGAAGGAGCAGGAGCGCTTCGTGGAGTTGTTCACCGGGGCGGACGCAGTGATACTCGCCTTTCCGCTCTACACGGACATGATGCCGGGCATCGTCAAGGCCTTCTTTGAGTCGCTTGAGCCGCTCTGTGGCCGGGAGGGCAATCCGCCCATCGGTTTCATCATCCAGTCAGGTTTCCCTGAGTCCGTGCACATGCGGGGGCTCGAGAGCTACCTGGAGCAGCTCTCACGCCGCCTTGGATGTCGCTACCTGGGCACGGTCTTGAGGGGTGGGGTCGAGGGCATGCGGGCGCAGCCCGCCTTCGTGACCAGAGGACTCCTGTCCTCCATCCGAGAGCTTGGCCGTGGCTTCGGACGTACGGGCGAGCTTGACCGGGAACTCATCCGCAGGATAGGCAATAGAGAGAGGCTCTCGCCGCTGCGGTTGCTGTTCACGAGGACGATAGGCAACTGGATGGCGAAGAAGGCCTTCTGGGACAGGAGGATGAAGGAGAACTATGCTTACGAGCGTAGACTTGCGCAGCCCTACGTCGAACCCCCCGAAGGTTGGTAGGTCGCCTGCGAGTCCCTGCAACCGGTGAGCGGAGTGTGGCCGTCAGGGCACACCCCGCGTGCCGTCCTATGATGTGCCGCGCATGCGTTCCATGTAGACGATGGCGATGATGAGCGTGCCAAGCACCACAACGATGCAGATGATGCCTCCCGCGCCCAGGTCGTCCTCGGCTGCTGTGGGCATGGACCCCATGACAAGGCGTGGCGCAAGTACGTTTACGTAGCCGACTGCTCCGTCCACTGCCACTTGGTACTGCCCCGGCACTGAGCGGACGAAGTAGAAGACTACCAACTTGCATGCACAGGGCGAGACGCCGACTGCCTGACTCTGCACCGCGTGGCCGTTCACGTAGAATACGGCCGAGTGAGTCTTGCCGGCGCTGCCGTTGTTGCAGACGTTGCTGCTGACCTGGACGACCTGACCCGGTAGTGCCTGCGGGGCTGAGACGAACAGATTGCCGCTGTACATCGCAGCACTGCCGCGGCCCCCGCCGCGAGGCTGCATGTCTATCCCGCCCCACTCATTTTCGGTCCCGTTCTCTCCGTTGCCGTTTCCGTCGTCACCGTTCTCGCCATCGCCGTTCTTCTCTCCGGTGCATACGGCTGCCGTATCAGTCATGAGCGGCGAGTCCACGGCGGCTATGGCGGTGGATACCAGGAGCGGCAGTGTCAAGAGGGCTATCAGAAGCGGAGCCAGAAGCCTGGTGGCAACACGCTGGATGTTCATTCCCCTCACCTCCTGTGTACTCGAAGCGCGCGAGTACCGTACCTTAGCCCTGCAGATTGGACGTGTCAATGCCCCTGCGGGCGCCTCATTCACCTTCACGAAAGAGCAGTTCCAGTTCCTTCGGCGGCAAGTAGTGATAGCCGAGGAGTCGGCCGTCTTTCACGATGCCGAATGTCCCAAAAGGCGTGGGGGACTTCTCCCGTGCTTCCGCAGCGCTCGTGAACTCGACAACCCTGCACCCGATACCGCAGTTTCGGGCCGTCTCGACAGTGATGTCTGTCGCCTCGTCCCAGTAGGGGCACTGGTCCGTTCTCACAACCGTCAGTCCCGACCCCAGAGCTTCGAGGCGCTTGTCCCAGTCAATGGGAAAGGAAGGGGTGGGCGAGTCCCGGAGCTTCAACGCCATGAGCTGGAAACAGGGCGGCGCCGAGTCCACCTGCGTGAAGCCGTGCTTCAGGAAGAGCTTCGGCCCCGCCAGGAACGGCCTGTTGCTCGTCACCATGACAACACCCGCGCGGCCTTCCTTCCTCGCGACCTCGATGCAACCCTCGAGGAGCTGTGACGCGAATCCCTTGCCTTTGCCGGAGCCGACCATCCAGATGCAGTGGATGATTGTGTAGTCCGGCGCGTAGACCGCCCTCCAGGAGTACTCGCCGGGGATGTACTCGATGAATCCAAAGGACCGCTTGCCTTCGTACAGGATATCGAGCTTCATTCCCTCGCTGAAGCGGTTCTTCGACCACGCCAGTTTGCGCCTGTAGCCAGGAGTCTTCGACTTGCTCTTGTAGCAGAAGAAACCTTCGCGGTCGACGTTCGAAGCGTCGACGTTCACGATTCTCAGTTCGCTGCTCATCTTCCCTCCTCGTGCTCCGCGAACCATCCTGTCCTATGTATCGTCCGGCACGCCGGGAGTGACATCGGTGTAGAGGTTCCGGCGCGCGAGATAGCGGCGGCGCAACGAGAATATGAGTATGATGGCCACGGTCATCGTGATGACGGTGTTCATGTATGAGATGCCTGTCTGGGCCTCCCATGGGTAGGGCAGGTTCTCGGTCCAGTGGAAGAGGAACAACAGGGGGATGCTCCCGCCAGAACCGTTGTAGATGACGGTCATGATGATTGTCAGCGCAATGGAGCCGGCGAAGAAGCGTACGAGCGCTGGTAGAACCTCACCTGCCATAGAGCCGGTCATGACCGTCTGAAAGAAGAGCGCGGGCACGTGCCACAGCGACCACACGGCGCCGAGGATGAGCGAGGCCACGAGACCGTTGAAGCGGCGTTGGAGCAGCGGCAGGGCGAAGCCTCGCCAGCCGAACTCCTCGAATGGCCCCTCGCTCGCTACCAGCAGTGCTGCCACCATGAAGGCCCCGAGGGAGACCGTCGGCGTCACGATTCCCGGCTGCCCTGATGCCCCGGCCAGGGCAGACGCGAGCAGCTTGAGCAGAGGGATGCCTGCGAGAACGGCGACGTACCAGTACCACGCGAACCTGACGTGCAGCAGGCGCCGCATGTATGCCCGCAGCCCGGCGGAGCCACTCGTGACGGCGAGCACTGTGAACGCGGAGATGGCGGGCGACCAGATGACAAGGTAGGAGAGAGGCGAGGACCTCTCCAGCGAGACCTCGAAGGCGCCCGTTGCGGCTGAAAGGAGCAGCAGGATTCCGGGCACGCCCCACGAGATGGCGAACGTCAGCAGGAAGAAGGCGAGGAGCCGATGTCTCTTCACAAGCTCGATAGTAACGCTATCGCGCTGCGGCGTAAAGTGGGCCGCCAGCCGGTCTAGATGAGCGAGTAGATGATGCCGGCCGCCAGCGAAAGAACGCTGATCACCACGAGGTAGATGGTGAGTGTCCTGGCGCCGAACTCCTTGCGCAGCACGAGGATGCTGCTCCAGCTTGTCACCGGCCCCACAATGAGCAGTGCCATGCCCGCACCGGCGTTCATGCCCTGCACGATGAGCGCGTGCACGAATGGCACGCTCGCCGTTGAGCAGGTGTACATCAGGATTCCGACCGGAATGGCGACGGCATAGGCCGCCCCGCCGGCGAGGTAGTCGCCAACGAATCGGCCGATGGGCGAGATGGCTGCCACGAGTGCCGCCAGCACGAGGCCGAGCAGTATCTCGGGTCCTATGTCACGTGGCATAGTGACGAATGCATGGCGTAGCGCCTGAGACACCCTGCTGCCACGTGTGGGTTTGCAGGAGCACGAATCTGCCATGCAGGCGGCAGGGTATTCCGCAGGCGATTTGGCGAACTTGCGGCGGCAGAGATCGCAACAGAAGTAGTAGGTCGTGCCCTCGTGCCTGGTCATGACGACGCCGGGCTTGTTCGGGTTCACTTCTATGCCGCAGACGGGGTCTGTGGCTGCCGGTTCCGCCGCGGTCCGCACGCGCGGCGTGAAGCGGATATGGTTGCCGACGAGCCCCATGAGGAGGCCGAGCGCGATGACGGCGAAGAAGATGTAGACGGTGAAGCCGATGCCGAGCAGGCCGTAGCTCACGAGGAGCGCGGAGATTGACGTGGCCGGCGTCGCAACGAGAAACGCGAGTACCGGGCCGAGCCGGGCGCCCTTCTCGTGCAGGCTCACGGCGACGGGGAGCGAGCCGATGCAGCAGATGGGCAGTGCAGTGCCGGCGAGGGTTGCATAGAGCAGCGGCCGCATGCCGCTGCCGCCGAGGTGCTTCGCGACCCAGTCTGACGGTACGAAGACCTGGATAATGCCGCTCAGGAAGAAGCCGAGTGCGAGGTAGGGCAGCACCTCGACGATGTAGTGCCCGAACTGCTGTGCGACCTCAATCAGCATGTCCATGGCCCACAACACCTTCGTTCGGGGCATGCGACGGGCCTCGAACGGGATGAACGTGAACGATAGCTCGCGCGTCTCCTTGCGTCAAAATGCTCCCGGAGTTCCCGTCCCATCCTGCGCACGGATTGTCAACATATCTGTCAACAGATGGCTGGTTGTCCGCGATTGGCCGCGTTGGCAGTTGTCCACATAGATGTCAACAGCCGCACATCCCTTGACGCGGGGGCGGCGCGGCATCCACGCGGCTCGCTGTGTCCGTGTGACGCCGGGCGTGAAGAGCCCGTCACCTGTGGGCACGAGTCGGTTGCTGTTCCCGGAAGGATAGCCCCAATCTTCAGCCTGGCGTGTCAATAGGATGGGATGCGATTGAAGGGATGTGTGGGGTGTCTGTGGGAGGGTGGCTTCAGGCGGCCAGAGCCTGTACGGCGCCGAGGGCGTCAACCAGGCCGTTCCCTGTGCCACTCACGGCAAGAGGTTCGCAGCTGTCTTCGATGGCGGCCCTGACCTCGTCGTTGACGAATCCGTTGCCGGACTCATCGGTAGCGATGCCGCAGAGGAGCACTGCGACGCCGGACACGTGAGCAGCGGCGGGGGAGGTGCCTGTCTCGTAGCCGTACTCGCCTCCGGGCAGTTCTGCGTAGATCTTGAAGCCGGGCGCGGCGACGTCAACCCAGTCGCCGTGATTGGAGAGGACTGCAAGGCCGTCTTTCTCGTTCGTTCCGGCGACCGCGATAGCGTCGGTGTAGGCTGCCGGGTAAGCAGGAGCCGTTGTGCCGTGGTTGCCGGCGGCGGCAATGACGACCGCACCCTTCTGCCACGCATGGCGGATGGCGCTCTCAAGCTCCGGGGATGACTCCACATCGAGACTGACATTGATGACCTGTGCGCCGCGGTCGGCGGCCCAGCGGACGGCCTTGGCGACAGTGGCGGCGTCGCAGCGACCGCGAGCGTCGGCCACCTTGAGGTTGATGAAGGACGCGTTGGGCGCGATGGCGGCGATTGTGCCGGCCATGTGGGTCCCGTGCCCGTGCTCATCGTCTGCGTTTCCGCTTCCGGTGAAGTCCATGACTGCCTCTACTCTATCGCCGAACCCGGCATCGGAGTCGATTCCCGTGTCGAGAACGGCTACCAGCACGGGGGCAAATGAGTCCGCGGCGCTCCACGCGGCCGGGACCGAGATGCGGGTGACTCCCCATCGGCCCTCGATCTGTTCCTGGTCGGAAGTGGTGAAGGCAACAGCCTCGCTATTGACAACTTCATCCTGGACTTCGGAGACCTCGCCGTTGGTGGCGTTGGACTCGGGCTGGTCGACGCTGACCTTGATGGCCGCGTGTACATCTTCTTCGCGCTCGATTGAGGTGACACAGACACCTGCGAGGAGGGCTACTGCCAGCAGGACCACCGCTGCTCTCTTCATCACGACTTCAATTTACGTTCGGGGAGGACCCCTCAACATCGCTCATCGGTACTGTTCGTGGGGCGAAGGTTGTCGGGTGACGAGAGGGGGGAGGACCCTGGGTCTAGAGAAGAGGAGCGTCACGAACGCAGAGGGGGGGGCGATGACCGGCCTGGTCGAATACGAACACGCCGAAGGTACTGGCGCGTTTGGTGGTTGGAATTGCCTCGCGAGAGTGAGGAGAGGGAAGTCCTGGGACATACCGGTCGTATCAGGTGCACCCAGGCCGTGTCGATACGTGGCGTTTGGACCGTGTCAGGCAGCGCGGAAGGCATCCCTGCAGCCGGGGACGGTGCTGGTCGTGGCGCGAGGACCAACAGTCTTATCTGTCAAGCTGGAGATCGGGGAGCAGCAGTCCGCTTCTGCACGATGGAGAGACGCTGGCCGCAAAGGATGGGGGTTGTTGACAGACATGGACTGCTTGGGCATGATTGCAACGGGTTGCAGATACCATGAGTTGCAGTGTCACTCTGAAGCAGAAGGGATTCCGGTTGACGCCCCAACGGCGCCTCATCGTTGATATCATCCACGAGTCCCATGGACATCTGACTGCAGAAGAGATTATCGACTACGTCCAGTCGCGTGTTGAGGGAGTGAACAAGTCGACCATCTACCGCACGCTCGAACTGCTTGAGGAGCTTGGCTGCGTGTACCGTAGCCGCCTTGGCGACCACTTCATCTACCACCACGCAGAAGAGGGACGCCACCACCACGTGGTCTGCCACTCGTGCGGAAAGAGCGTGGACCTGGATGACGACCTCTTCGCTCCGGTGGAGCAGGCTGTTGAGGAGAGGAGCGGTTTTCATGTGGGCTTCACGCACGTCGTCATGCGTGGTCTCTGTCCGGAGTGCCGCGCGAAGGGGCTGCATGACCACGGCTGGGCATTCGGAATCGAGTCCCTCCACCATCATTGATGGACGACTGAGACACCGCGCGCAACGGCTGCCCGGGCCGTGCCGGCTCCCATGGACAGCTCCCATCAGTGTATGATGAGAGTGGTGCGAATCGTTGAGCCCACTGCCCGAGGGCGATTGAAGGAGACCGAGTAGAGATGCAGCCGGACACGAGCATGTTCCTGGCGGCGTTTGGCGGCGGAGTTGCTGCGGGCGTCGTGGTTCTCGGCATCGAGCTTATCAGGCGCTACTGGGAGCGACCTCTCGTCAAGGTGACGGTTGGCGTGGGCCTCTCGATGGGAGAGGAGCAGGAGGCGAAGGATGCCCAGCTTGTGCTTGAGGCCTCGAACGTACATGGCCAGCCGGTAACGTTGGTGGACTGTGGCCTCATTCTGAGCACAGGCCACAGGGTCGTGCTTCCGCGCTCGCAGAGGAGCGATTTCCCCCTTGAGCTTGGCCTGCAGAAGCCGGTCATCAAGACAGTCTCTGTTGAGCAACTCCTGGGGAGGTTGGAGGTCTGGGGCTGCGTCCCCGCCGACGTCCGCTGCGCGTACTTCACTTCGTCCACCGGGCGCGTCTTCAAGACGAAGCTGGGCAGGGACATCATCGCGGCGCTCGATAGGGAGTGTGGTGGAGAAGAGGCTCCTGTTGTCCCTGGCGGAGAACTGCGGCCGCAGGCATATGCGGAGGCCCCGCGTAAGCTCCCTGCCGGGGAGCGTCGACTGGAACGGCGCTCGCTGTCGTGGACCATGCTCAAACGCTTGCACCGTCGCTGAGGACTCTGATAGACTGACCACAGATAGCCCAATTGGGGTGTTCGAGTCGACACACGATAGCCGTTGATATCGTGTCTTTCGTAGAGTCTCTCTTTCGCTCGGTTCCCCTCCAATAAGCCCCTTTGATGTTGTGCGTTGACTCCTATTGTCATGCCGTCCGAGAGCGTACGCATCCAGGGGAACGGCCTGTCCGGGCTGGAAGAGCTTTCGTGTGAAAGGTTGAGCTACGTGAATCTGAATTGAGGAGGTGATCTAGCGGAAAGATGACAGGGGAGCCTGGTGCCCCCGATTCGATGGAAGGGTTGTGTGTGAGGAGGAGTGGGTCCGACAAATCGAAAGGAGAACAACATGCGTAACAGAAAGATTGCGACTCTTCTTATCACAGGCCTCGTCGCGGCAGCAATGCTCGCGGGGGGTTGTGCTGCCGATGGCGGCAGTTCCAAGGGGACCGTCAAACTCATCTACGTCCAGTGGGCATGTGCCGAATCACAGACGCACATTGCTGAGGCTGTGTTGCAGGACATGGGCTTTGACGTGGAGAAGACGGTTGTTTCGGCGGGTCCAATGTGGACCGGTGTTGCCGAAGGCGATGTTGACGCGCTCGTCTGTGGCTGGTTGCCATACACGCATGAGGCGTACATCGAGGAGTTTGGAGACAAGGTTGAAGACCTGGGAGTGAATTTCGACGGAGCGAAGATTGGACTTGTTGTGCCAGAGTACGTGACCATCGATTCCATTGCCGAGTTGCCCGCCAATATGGACAAGTTCGACGGTACCATCTACGGTATCGACCCTGGCTCCGGTCTGATGCGCCATACCGAGGAAGATACGATTCCCGCATACGGTCTAGAGGATTTCGAACTGATTGCCTCCAGTGGGATGGCGATGACTGTTGCACTGAAGACAGCCTACGAGAAAGACGAGTGGGTCGTTGTGACAGGATGGGCGCCGCACTGGAAGTTCTTCGCGTATGACCTGAAGTTCCTTGAGGATCCTGAGGACACCTATGGCGGTTCTGAGCAGATTCACGTTATCGCCCGCAAGGGGTTTAGCAAGGACAAGCCCGAAGCGGCCAGTATGCTGAGCAAGTTCTTCCTCACCGAGTCACAACTCGGGGGGGTGATGTATGAAGTCAACGTGAATGAAGTTGACCCCGCAACCGCGGCCCGTGCGTGGGTTGATGCCAACCCGGACGTTGTGAGCGAGTGGACCTCGTAGTACTCCGGATTGCAGTCTACTGAGTGGTACCTCACTCGGAAAGGCATGCCGAGGCGGGGGCTGCCATGGCAGCCCCCGCCTTCTTGTTTGCTTCGGTCCGGTGACTATCTCTCTGCTTTGTCCAACCCTTCCTCGCTGTCGTCTGGAAGGTCGTAACCGTAGAAATCACTGCCCTCTCCCGACAACATCATGTGAAACGACGTCGAGTGGTCCACATTGACCTCTGCGGCCGAGATAGTGAAGTCCAGCACGTGGCCACCGGCTGTCCTGTCTTCCGTGAGGAAATGCATGTGGTAGCCGGGCACATTGATGCCGGACACGTAGTCGGGAAACCGGAACCCCACAAGTGTTCCGGTGACATGCTGAAACTGAAACTCCGGTTGGTTGGTTGTTACCTCCACCAGGGGGGGGATATGGCTTCTCCTGCCCCGGCACACTTCGGGTCTTCATGTAGTCGAACACGCCATCCATCCGTACCGCGTAGAAGATGTTGCCTGTTGGGAGAAGTCCGTCCAGAAATGACTGAAACTCTTCGTACGAGGTACCACCGGGAACATCCTGATGCATGTCGCTGTCGAAGAACGTGACCGCCGCGAACGGCGTCTGGGTTGAACCATCCACTTCATGGGCTATCTCGTCTGCCTTCACCTGGTAGAAGGTGCCATTGAACGCGAGCATCTCTCCGTCCAACCCTGCAAATGTCCCGATTCCGAAATCACCGTAGCCTGCAAGTTGGTCGTAGCTCATCACACCGTCATATGCCCCTGCCAGCAGTGCATCAATGGTGGATACCTGGGTAACGGTGTCTTCCGCATCATATGTCGGAGGCCGGGCATCCGAGGGACCGTATCCCGGCAATCACATTGGCGCGCATGGCGCGGAATGTGGCCGTGAACTGCTGCGTGAAGCGGTGTCTCCTGATGTTCATGTCGACTGATTCTAGCAATAGTGCTGGGTGGCGTGCGCTGATGGGCCCCTTGCAGACTGCACCGAGCCGGCGCTAGGATTCTGCTGCATGGTGGGCGAGAATCATCAAGTCTATGAACGGGACGGAGACCCTCCGCGCGTGAAGACCGGTGGCAGTTTCGCGCCCGGGGCTGAGCGCGTGTGTGCCAGGACGGTCATCTGCCTGGACACCAACTATCTGAGCAACCTGGCGAAGGCGCGAGGTGACTGGCATCTACCGGACGACACCACCGCCGTGTGGCGGGAGCTCCTGTCCGTGCTCGAAGATGCAGTGTGGGGTGACCGCATCGTGTGCCCCGGCTTCGATGTCCAGATAGAGGAGGCCGAGTTCAACGACCGCATCGCGCTGCCTGTGTGGACTGTCATGCGCGCTCTGTCGCTGGGCCTCCAGTTTCATTCGCACGAGGGCATCATTGTGAGGCAGGTGGAGGACGCGGCGTATCGTTTCCTCGGGCGAGAGTTACCCGGGTGCCTGCCCTGGGAGAATGCGCTTCAGGGCGACCCCGACCTTCCGGCGACCGAGTTGAGCCGGGGCGCGCGTGAGCGGTCCTTCGTGCCGCCGCTTCATCCACCTGAGGTCGTTGCCCGCCGCCGCGCGGAGAAGGAACGGAGGGCATCCTCGCTTGGGGGTGTTGTGGCGGATGCGAACTGGGGCGCAGCCGGGAGCCGGGTCGAGTCGATGAAGCGCTCGCTTCTGTCGCAGTGGCTTGCACGGGATGCGTTCCGGGACCTGCTTGAGACAGCTCGGGCGGACCGCCCTCCGCAGGACCCCGAGCGATGGCAGACTGTTCAGGAGTACGCGGGGCTGATAGGGCGTCTGGAAGAGGCAGGACTGGGGCGCGCCCGGATGCCGGAGTTTCTGGCATCGGAAGAGTTGCTGGGCATTCCGTACGTTGACATCTACTGCCACGTGGCACTTGCGGCCGCGCGCAACGCTGGCGAGGCGCGCCCGCTTCGTGGCAGCGACGAGTCCGACCGCCGTATCGTGTCGGCGCTCCTGCCCTGTTGTGACATCCTCGCAACCGACCGTTTCATGAAGCACATCCTCGTGGACCTGCTGCACTACGACAAGGAGTACGGCTGCCGCATCTTCTCCGGTCGGCTTGACGACGTCCGGTCTCTCACGCAGGCCGTCCGAGCCCTGCCCCGGTCTTCCGCCTGAGATTGTGCCGGGGATATTGCCTCCCTGAGCCTTGTGGAGTAAGGTATGGTTTGTGGAGGACTTCTGTGGCCCCCGTACCCGAGTGCGTGCTGCGCTTCGACGTGCAGGCCGAGGATGGCGCGCACTGCGAGTCGTCCATCGTCATTGACTCCACCGTCAACGGCCGCAGCTACGGCGGCCTGGGCCTCGTGCGCAAGATAGACACAGAGCTACTTGGCAGGGTCGCGCATCGCAAGACACTGAAGAGCGGTCTCCTCGGACTGCCCCTCGGCGGTGCCAAGGCCGTCATCGTTGCGCCTCCGCGTGCAACGGCATCGCAGGTGGCCCGACTGCTCTCTCTGTTCGGGCAGGCTGCGGGTCCGCTACTCACGACGCGTCGCTACTCTCCCAGCGGGGAGTTGGGGCTGGATGACGCCGATGTCCGCTGCATGCTGTTGGACTGCGGGGTGCGCCTGCCGCGGCACTCGCTGCAGGGGCGGTCAAGCCGATACGCTGGTCTAACCGTGGCACTTGCGTCGCTGGCGGCGTTGCGCGTGGCGGGCATACGGCTGTCCGGGGCAACTGCGGCGGTGGAGGGCTTCGGCAAGGTGGGGAGCTCGACGGCGCTCGCCCTCCACGAGAGGGGCGTCAAGGTTGTTGCCATCTCCACCGACAGGGGAGCGCTGTTCGATGCGGATGGCCTCGATGTGCCGGACCTGGTGCGCCGCCTGGAGCACCACGGCAGTTCGTTCGTGAGCAGGCATATTGACGCCGACCGGATTCCTGCGGAGGAGTTGCGACGGCTCGCTGTCGATGTCTTCTGTCCCTGCGCGCTGCCGGCAGGCATTGACGTAGCGACCGTGGGGCGGTTACGCTGCCGGGCGCTTGTCGCTGGCGCGAATGTACCGCTGCAGCCCGGTGGTGAGGATGTTCTGGTAGACAGGGGCGTGGTCTATATACCCGACATTGTCGCGAACTGCGGCGGGGTGCTCGGAGCCACTCTGTCGTTTGGAGGGCTCTCTTCCAGCGCAACGCTGCGCTTCATCGAACAGCGATTCCCTTCGCTCATCGAGTGGTTGATGGGGATGGCGGAGCGCGAGGGCATTCCGCTGCATGAGTTTGCCACACGCTACGCGGAAGAGCGTTTTGTCACGGCGAAGCGCGAGGCGGAACGACGTCATGGGGGCCTTAGTCTTTTCGACCTCGCCCTGCGGATGTACCGCCGTGGCCTCGTTCCCCCTGCACTGGTCCGCCCTTTCTCTACGCGGGTTGTGGCCGCGCGGTTGTCTCCTGACAACGGCGCCTCGGACGTGGTTCTGGAGTGGGCCCACGCTGCCGGCAGATCATGACTCGCGCCGGCGTCCGCCTCTATGCCTCGTCCTCGAACACCGCGCCGGTGCTGGCGGACGAGACCAGCCGGCTGTAGCGGGCAAGATAACCCTTCTTCACCTTCGGTGTGAAGGGTGGTAGCGAGGCCAACCGCTCCTGTATCTCCTTCGCTTCCAGCTTGACGTTGAGCGTTCGCTTCGCGATGTCAATCTGGATGATGTCGCCGTCGCGGATGGCCGCGATGGGGCCACGCGCGGCGGCCTCAGGGGACACGTGGCCGATGGCCGCACCACGCGAGCCGCCGGAGAAGCGACCGTCCGTGATGAGAGCGACGCTCTTGTCCGCGTCCATGCCGGCCAGCATTGAAGTGGGCGTGAGCATCTCGCGCATGCCGGGGCCTCCCTTCGGGCCCTCGTAGCGCACCACGAGGACCTCTCCCGGTTGGAAGACGCGCGCGGAGATGGCCTTCGTGGCCTCCTCCTCGCTGTTGAAGCAGCGCGCGGGCCCTTCGTGGAGCATCATCTCCTCGGATACGCCTGCTGCCTTGACCACAGCGCCGTCGGGCGCCAGGTTGCCGAACAATATCGCTATTCCGCCTGTCTTGTGCAGAGGTTCTCCGAACGGATGGATGACGCGACGGTCGCGTACGTCCGCGTCGCGGTAGACATCGCCTATCGTCTTGCCAAGCACGGTCATTGCACCGGGCTTGAGACGCTTGGATATTTCCTTCATCACTGCGAGGACGCCTCCGGCGATGTCGAGGTCGGCAAGAGCGAAAGTGCCGTATGGCCGCAGGTTGCAGAGGTGCGGCACGGACTCGCTTATCTCGTTGATTCGCGTGAGAGGGAAATCCACTCCGGCCTCGTGGGCGATGGCCGGGACGTGAAGGATGGTGTTCGTGCTGCCACCGAGAGCCATGTCCACCGCGAAGGCGTTGTGGAACGCGTCAGGCGTGAGGATATCGAGCGGCCTGAGGCCCTTTTCGAAGACCTGCATGACCTGTTTGCCTGCCAGGAAGGCGAGCTGGAGCCTGCGTCCCTCCGGCGCAGGGATTGTGCCGTTGCCCGGGAGTCCGAGGCCGAGTGCCTCGGTGAGACAGTTCATCGTGTTCGCGGTCGCGATGGGTGAGCAGCTTCCACAGCCGGGGCAGGCGCGCTGCTCCAGTTCGTCGAGTTGCTTCTCGGTCATCTTGTGGTTGAGCACTTTCCCTACTCCCTCGAAGCAGTGGATGAGGTCGATGTCCACAGTCCCGTTCTCTCCCGGAACCCTGCCCGGAAGCATCGGTCCGCCCGAGACGAAGACGCAGGGCAGATTGAGCCGCGCCGCGGCCATCAGCATGCCCGGGACTATCTTGTCGCAGTTGGGTATGAAGACGAGGGCGTCGAAGCCGTGGGCTTCGGCCATTATCTCCACCGCGTCGGCGATGAGCTCACGGCTGGGCAGACTGAACTTCATGCCGGGATGGTTCATGGCGATGCCGTCGCAGACACCGATGGTATTGAACTCAAACGGGACGCCTCCTCCCGTGCGGATGCCCTCCTTGACCATCTGTGCGACGGACTGCAGGTGCATGTGGCCGGGGATGACGGTGTTGTAGCTGTTCACGACGCCGATGAACGGTCTGTCGAGGTCCTCCTTCGGATGGCCGAGGGCGTAGAGCAGCGAGCGGTGCGGCGCCCGCTCCACTCCTTTCTTGACTGCATCGCTTTTCATGAATGGTCCCTCCTCCTGTGTCCGTTTGGCCGGATTGAGTCCGTGCCCTCCAATTGCTCTCCACCGAACCGAGATAGTTCAACCACCGTGATTCGGTGTGACAGGATGATGCTTGTGGCCTCTTCATGTCAAGTGGCCCGGAGGTGCCCTGGTCACAAAGGGCTTGACATTGGCCAAGAGCCGTAGTACTTTAGAAGTAGCTCATCCACCATGCGTGGAAGGAGTACGAAGGCCGTCCTACAGGGCGGTTTTTGCGTTTCTGAGATAGTCGTCTCGCTCTCTTCTCAGCCTCCGTCTTTGATGCTCCTCGTCGGTGCAATACGCAGTCACAAGTATCATCACGGACTTCTTCCTGGCCAATACCACCAGGTAGTCCAGGTGCTCTATCCTGAGGAGGATGCGCACTTCGGGTGCCCCGCTCTTGCGTCGTCTGGTTGTTTGCCACGTGGAGACAGCCGGCTCTACGGCGTGTTCAATTGTTGGACGTGGCCAAGGGATGCGCTCGCATCTTCGCAGATCCGGAACCCGGTCACCTGTTGCCCGACGCCCGCGTTGAACGAGATGCCAGAAAGCGGCCTCCCTGACGTCCTCTTGGGTTGTGTTGCAGACGACGGTGCTTGTCTCGAAGCGCGGGTGGCTCGATATGAAGTCACGCCGGAAGACTGCGTAGACAGCTTCTATGTAGAGTGTCCAGTCATCCTGGTGGTCCTCCAAGAGTACAAGCGGAGGTAGCCACTGTGGTGTGTCGTTTACGTCTGGGATTCTGCCGCCTCCCAGACGAAGACGTTCAACTTGTTCTCCTTCAGCAGTGTGGTGCGTGTCAGAGAGTATCCTGAGATCTGTCTGAGGTTGTGAACGACTGCGGTCTTCCCCGCGTTGCTGTGGAGTCCACGGTTGGCGTATCCGACCGCGCCAATGAGCAGGTCAGCCAATTGAAGCAGCTCCACCTCGTGTGAACGTACCGTCTGCACGCGTTCGATAATGCGACGGTCGAAGTCGTACACGTTGTTGCTGAGCACCTCGTGGAGCTTGTGGGTCTTGTCTGCGCTCCGTGTGTCCTTGATGTCCAGGTAGATCCTGTAGCAGTCGGATGGGTTGAGGATGGCCTTAAGCATGTCGAAGTACATCTTGTAGTACCACGTGTCGTGTGTCTGTTCGAAAGCAGTGTGGCAGAGTCTGGACTTGTCAGGGACGACCAATGCGCGGAAATGGAGGTCATCATCGCGCCAGAAGACGTCAACTGCGCTCGTGTAGTAGCCTTTCTTTGCAGGCGATACCTTCACCCATTTGCTCTCGAAGCGTGGATCAAGTCCGTGTTGCGCCTTGAGCGCACGAAGCCGGACCGAGACTGCGCGGGCATGGTCGGTTGGGCACCAGATGGCTCCAAGCACCATGACGCCAAGCCCGTCATTCTCGAGGTGGCAACTCTCGTCGCAATAGACGTTGTAGGTCTGACTCATTGCGTTGTGCGCATTCTAGCACCCGAGGTGCTTGGTGGGCATAGGGCGAGGGCGACTTCTGTGCCCTGGGATCGTAGCTGCAACCGCCCCATCCCCGGCGAGGATGACGGCCATCGTGCAGGGGCCGCGTCCGTGTGCGGCTCCTGCGGCCTGATGCAATGCGACTACTTCGAAGGGGCGACGTAGTAGCGAGTGTTCAGTTCATCATCCAGCGCAAGTCCGATTGTCTTCTCTATGTCGATAGGGCTCGGTCCGGGCAGCACGCGTGGCACAACGGTCCCCTTGTCGATATCGGCCCTGAGGTTTCTGGCGGCCTCTCTCATGGCGTGGGCCGCTGCCATGTACATAGGCTGAACGTGGAGTATGGCTCTGTAGCCCATGTCCACCAGTTCGCTCTGGGGAAGATACGCGTGCATGGTGCGGGCGGCTTGTATCGTCGCAAGCGGCACTCCGGCCTTCTGCGCGACGGCGCGGAGGTCCTCCGCCTTCTCGATGCCTATGACCAATACCATATCGGTTCCTGCTTCGACGTACCGCTTCGCCCTGGCGGCTATCTCGTCCACCGGAACGTATGCATCGGTCCTTGTCATGATGAAGAAGTCCGGATTGACGCGGGCTTCAACTGCTGCGCGTATCTTCTGCACCATGACCTCGACGGGGACGAGGCCTCCTCCTCCCATTGCGGAACAGCGTAGCGGCCGGCTAAGGTCCTCGATATACAGGCCTGCGGCGCCGACCTGCTCAATGAGCTGGACAGTCCTGCGAACGTTTATCGGGTCCCCGAAGCCATCGTCACAGTCAACGATGACCGGCACGGAGACGCGTGCGACGATTCTTCGCGTCACATCGACTATCTCGGTCTGCGTCATGTAGCCGATATCTGTCATGCCGAGAAGCGACCACGAGACCATCGACCCGAAGATGGTGACTGATTCGAATCCCTCCTGCTCTGCAACCATTGCGCTGTACGGATCCCATACTCCCATGCTGACCATCGGGCCTGGCCTGCCGAGTATCTCTCGTAGTTTCTTTGGCTGTTCGCTCATTGTTGCTCCTCTCTGTGGGGATTGAGTTGTTCGATTGTGTCTCGCAATTGTACCGATATCGTGTTGCCCGGTGTCAATGTCTTGTTGCTGACGTGAGTTACTCTCCCATACGTGTCAGCGACTTCCACAGATGGCCTCCGGATGGGTGATGCTTGAACGGCCTGTTCTGGATGGCCGCCTCGTTGATGTCGATGCCCAGGCCGGGCTTCGTGGGCAACTCCACGTAGCCGTCCTTCAGGATCGGGAAATCGTCCGTGAGTATCTCGTCGTAGAGCGGCTTGTCCGGGTAGAACAGCTCCTGGATGAGGAAGTTCGGTATGACCGCGTCCACGTGCAGGTTCGCTGCGGTGAGACCGGGCCCGACACAGCTGTGAGGGGCCACGCCGATGTGGTACACGTCAGCCATGGCTGCTATCTTGATTGTCTCCAGTATGCCTCCGGCGCAGATGATGTCCGGCATTATCATGGAGACCATCTGGCGCTCGAGCATCTCGCGGAAACCCCAGCGCGTGCAGGCCTTCTCTCCGGTTGTGATCGGGATGTTGACCTCGGAGGCCACCTTCGCAAGCGCGTCCAGGTTGTCGGGCGGTATCGGTTCCTCGAACCAGAACGGCCGATACTGCTCCAGTTCGCGTGCCATCCAGATGGCGTCGTGCGTCCCCAGGCGGGCGTGGACCTCGATGAGCAGCTCGATGTCGTCGCCTACGGCCTCCCTCACCCGGCGCACGCACTCGACGGCTTTGAGCATCGCCGCTCGCTCGTTGATGATGTCCAGCGGCGGATCCCAGAAGGGGTCCCACTTGAGCGCCCTGAAGCCCAGGGCCACGGCCTCCTTCGCTCGCTCGGCGAACTCGTCGACGCTCTTCGCGTCGAAATACCACGAGTTGTTGTAGACCTTGATGCGCTGGCGAGAGGCGCCGCCCAGCAACTGGTAGATGGGCGCATTGAGGCTCTTTCCGAGGATATCCCACATGGCAATCTCGATACCGCTCAGAGCCGCCAGAGGGACGTGCGACTGGTGCCACCAGCTATCGCGGTAGACGTTGGCCCAGTGGAGCTGAATCTGCCGCGGGTCTTTGCCGATGAAGTACTCCTGCTCGAGGTTGTGAACCGCTACCTCCACGGCGCGGTTGAGGCCCTGGAGGCTGGCTTCACCGAGGCCCGTGATGCCCTCGTCCGTGTCTACCTTGACGAAGAGCCAGTTGCGCCATCTCGCCTCGTAGATGAACGTCCGGATGCCCGTTATCTTCATCTCATACCCCTTTCTGTCGAAATTCGCTCGCGCCACGAGCGCCCTGCTCGTCATGATAGTCCCTGAGAGTGGGTGTGGAAAGAGGGGTTGTGAGAACGAATCGGCGGCTCGCCACGAGAACGAATTGGACGAACGCCATTCGGATAGGCTAGGCTGCAGATTCCCGCTTGTGGAAGATGGCAGCAGCAATGAAGAAGCGACCCGTGTACTATGGCTGGTTCATCGTTGCGGGCTGCTTTGCAGCGACGTTCTGCCTTGGCGAGGTGACGTGGTCCTTCGGCGTCTTCTTCAAGGCGCTGGAAAACGAGTTCGGCTGGAGCAGAAGCCTCACGTCATCGAGCTACACGTTCATGGTGGTTGGCTATGCCGTCTCCGCCATCGTAGCGGGCAGGCTCTCCGACAGGCACTCTGCGCGCCCGGTACTTCTTGTAAGCGCCCTTCTGGCCGGCCCAGCCATTGCTCTGTGTAGTCGTATTGAGACATTAACTCAGCTTCAAATTCTGCTGTTCGTCGCAGGCCTTGGCTCGGGGGCGCTGCTGTCGGCCCCGGCGTCAACGGTCCAGCGCTGGTTCCACAACCGTCCGCGAAGTGGTGTCGCTCTCGCCGTAGTCATGTCGGGTGTCGGTGTCGGGGCGCTCGTGTTTGCCCCTGCTATCAATCACCTCATAGCGGCCTACGGTTGGAGGCAAGCCTTTGTGTTCTGCGGAATCTTCTTCTCCGTGGCGGTCGGACTTGCGGCGCTGGTGATACGGCCTGTCGGTACTTCGGTCCCCGTGCTATCGGAGGAGGGGGAGGAAGAGACCTCTCGAACGTCCTCGACCTGGCAACTCGTCCGCACGCCGCAGTTCCTCCTCCTCACGGGAATTCTGATGGTAAGTGTGTTCAGCTTCCAGGTAATTGTCGTCCATCTTGTGCCATTCGCCACCGATGCGGGAATCTCGCCTGATGTGGCTGCTGGCGCGCTGGGACTCGCCGGAGGCTTCTCGGTGCTGGGGCGCCTGACGTTCGGATTCCTATCCGGGAGGCTCGGATGGTGCAGAATCCTCGCACTTGCCCAACTGGGAGTTGGCAGTGCGCTGCTGTTGCTGCCGCTTGTTGGCCAGACGTGGCTGCTCTATTGCTTCGTGTGTCTGTACGGAGTGTTCCAGGGAGCGAGGGCTGTCTCGTCCATGGGTACGATAGGCCGCCTTTTTGGTATGCAGGCAATCGGGGGGCTCATCGGCATCATGTTGGCGTTTGCTCAACTGGCCGGCGCCTTCGGTCCATATCTGGCAGGCTACCTCTACGACCTGTCGGGCAGCTATACGGCAATCTTCACGGTTCTCGGCGTAGCGCTGGTGATATCTGCCTTCCTGATTCTGAAGTTCCTCGTTGCCCCTTCCGGGAGGGGTGATGTCATCGGCGAGTCGGCGCTTGGCACGTAGTTCTGGTCAGTCGCAGGGCAGCCACCATGCCCCCCCATGCGGGCTACCACAGCCCGATGACGTCCTTCAGTACCAACGTTGCGCTGATGCCGAGCAGGACGATGCCGAAGACCTTGCGGACCTGTCCGGGGTTGAGACGCGAGGCCATGAATCGGGAGCCGAGCTGGCTGCCGGCGAGCACCGCCAGGGCCGAGGGAATCCAGATGTCCCATACAGGCACTGCCTTCATGAGGATGTGCGAGGCGAAGCTTGAGAGTCCCGAGCACGTGACCACGAGCGCTGAGGTTGCCGCCGCGGTTTTCGCCTCAATACCCGCCAGATAGAGGAGCGGTACAACGAAGCTGCCGCCACCTCGGCCGATGAGTCCGGCTATGAAGCCGAGCGCGGAGCCGCCGCTCAGCCCGAGAATCATACGACGCTGGCGTGTTTCTAGGAGGCTCTGCTTCGACTTCCGTCCCCTGAGCATCAGGATAGCTGCGACGGTGGTGAAGAGCGCGAAGAAGAGAATCAGGGCCTCCGTTGGCAGAGTGGTGTTGACGAGTGCGCCGAGCGGCGCGAACGCGATCATCGTCAGTCCGAACGGCATTGCCACTCGCCAGTTGATGAGCCCCCTCCTTGCGTATGTGAATGACGCGGAGGATGTGTTCACCACGTTCAGCAGCATGCCGAGCGGGATGGCCTGTGTCTTGAAGTCCATCCCGAGCCAGAACAGTATCGGGATGTACAGTTGCGAGCCTCCCATGCCGAGCATGGAGAAGACGAACGCAATGCAGAAGAACAGCGGAACAACCACATGCTCCAAGTGTGTGCTATTCCTTTCTGATTGCCGTCACAAGCTGTTCGACTCCATCCGTGAAGACATTGGTATCCGTCGAGGCGATGATGAAGCGCATTCCCTCGTCCACCCATTGCCTGATGGCCGCCGGGTTGCCCAGCGCTATGCCGGACGCCACGCCGCGCTTCGAGCAGATATCGACCGCTCGCCGGATGTGTGCGACCTGCTCCGGGTGGTCCATCTGCCCGGTAATGCCGAGGCTCTGGGAGAGGTCGCCCGGCCCAACCATGACGACGTCAACGGGGCCGCCATCGAGTGTCCTGTCCAGGTTCTTTACCGCCGTCCTGCTTTCCGCCTGTATGACGATGAGCGTCTCCTCGTTGGCCGCCCTGGTGGTCTCCACCGCATCGCCTTTGCCGTAGTCCGCGAAGGGTCTTCTGAGCGCTACGCCGCGCATGCCCACCGGCGCGTACTTCGTTGCCTTGATGATGAGTTCCACGTCCTCTCGCGTCTCCACCTGCGGGATGATGAGCCCCTGGACGCCCATGTCCAGCGGCCGGGACAGCAGGTGCGAGATTCCTTTCTGCGGCACCCTGACGATGCTACCGATCCCCGCTCCTCTGGCCGCCAGCACGTGCTCCTCCACCGTCTCCAGCGAGAAGCGGGAGTGCTCCATGTCGATGGACATGAAGTCGAACCCCGCATTCGCCATCATCTGGGCAAGGCCGGGGCTCCTGAACTCCGCTATCATGGCGCCGACGACGAGTCTTCCCTCTTTCAGTGAGCGCTTGACGTGGTTGGGCCTGACCATGCTTCGTTGACCTCCTGTGGGAAAGGACACTGTCCGTCGACTGGCGCGCCGGCTTCGGCCAGTATGCACGGACAGGGCTGCGCGGGCAACAGGCTTCTGCCGCGGGCATGCGGCGCGCTGCGATTGTCCTTGTGTACAATTCGGATGAGATGGCCCTGTCACGGCTGCCGTGCGCGGACGGAGTCATGCGAGTGGTGGAGTGCCGAACACGGGGAGGAGACAATGAGCGGTCGGAACGATGCCCTGAGCTACCTGGACGAGAACCGCGAGAGGCTTGTTGCCCTCGGAAGGGATATCTGGGAGCACCCGCAGGTAGGTTTTGTTGAGGAATACGCGTCAGACCTCATCGCGCGGGACCTGCGAGAAGCGGGATTCCGCGTGGAGAAGCCCGTGGCTGGGATACCGACTGCGTTCGTAGCGGAGTGGGGTGGTTGGCTCGCCGGTCATCGGCATCCTTGGCGAGTACGATGCACTGCCCGGCCTGTCTCAGAAGGTCGTCGCGAAGAGGGAGCCGGTGGAGGAAGGAGGCCCGGGGCATGCCTGCGGACATAATCTCCTCGGCGTGGCAGGCCTCGGCGCGGCACTGGCGGTCAAGGCGACTCTGGAGTCGAGCCCTGTCTCGGGCACCATTCGCTATTACGGCTGCCCTGCTGAGGAGACGCTCATCGGCAAGGTCTTCATGGCCCGCGACGGCTTGTTCGACGACCTCTATGCCGCACTGACCTGGCACCCGATGTACGCCAACACGCTCTGGGCATCGGCGTCCACGGCCGTCAACTCGTTCAAGCTCAGCTTCCACGGCAGGTCGGCGCACGCGGCGGGAGCCCCTGAGGCCGGGCGCAGCGCGCTGGATGCGGTGATGCTCACGGACGTGGGCGTCAACTACCTGCGCGAGCACATCCCGTCGGATGTCCGTATCCACTGCGTGGTCACACACGGCGGCGAGGCGCCCAACATCGTCCCGGCGTACGCGCAAAGCTGGTACTACGTGCGCGCACCCAAGCGCTCGCAACTGGAGCAGATATACGAGCGCGTTCTCAATGTGGCCAGAGGAGCCGCGCTCATGACAGAGACCACGCTCGAAGTGGAGCTTGTGGCCGCCTGCCATGACTACCTGCCGAACGAGACGCTCGGCCGGGTGATGTTGCGGAACATGCAGGAGCTCGGTCCGCCGCCGTTCGATGCTGAGGACAGGACGTTTGCGGAAGAGTTGAAGGCGACGCTACCACCGGGCATGCTGGAGGACGCACTCAGGGCGCATGGCCGGACGCGGGAGGAGATAGGCGATCCGCTCTGCAGCGTGGTTCTGGACGACGTGGGTACGCTTGCGAGGGGCACGGTCCAGCCGGTGTCCACTGACGTGGGCGACGTCTCCCAAATCACGCCGACGGCGCAGATCACGACCTGCTGCAAGCCGCTCGGGGTGGCAGCGCACTCATGGCAGACCACGGCGGCGACCGGGTCTGAGATAGGCTTCAAGGGCATGATGCTCGCGGCACGGGTACTGGCGCTGTCCGCGCTCGACCTCCTCGCGAGCCCCGGGACGCTAAGCGCGGCCCGTGAAGAGATGAACAGGGCTATGGATGGCAGGCTGTATGAGTGCCCTCTGCCGGAAGGGCTCCGGCCGCAGTCCGCCACTCCCGGGTAACAGGCTGAAGGCGGCGGTAGAACATGCGTTACACCGGGTATTTGCCGGGAGGAGGAGTCACGTGGACAAGATAGGGATACGCTACTTCGGCACATCGGCCTTCGAAGTGGTCACGGAGGGTGGCAGAAGGGTTCTCATCGACCCCTGCATCACGGGCTGGAACGGCAAGAACGTGTCGCCTGTGGCGCTCGACACCGTCACGGACGTTGACCTCATCCTCGTGAGCCAGGTCGCTCCGGACCATGTCGGGGATACGCTGGAGCTGATGAAGCGCACTCGTGCGGGGGCGGTCTGTGACCCTGCCGTGCAGTTCATCCTGCTGGATAGCGGCATTGAGCCGGAGAGAGTCCACGTCATTGCCTGGGGCATGGTGCGGCAGTTCGACGGTGTCACCGTACGCTGCGTGGAGTCGAAGCACGTCTCCTGCGTCGCCTACAAGGGTTCGCTGGTCACCGGCCTGCCCGTAGGCTACATGCTCTCCACGGAGTCCGGCCGCACCATCTACCATCCGGGCGACACGGCAATCTTCAGCGACGTCAAGCTGTTCGCGGAGCTATACCGGCCGGAGATAGGCATGCTTCCCATAAGTGGCTTTCCGGGCCTGCCTGCCGAGTTGTCCCCGGAGGAGGCGGCGCTCGTGACGAAGTGGATGAAGTTGAAGGTGGTTATGCCGACTCACTACACGTTTGGCTCGGACGAGCCGCAGCAGTTCGTCGAAGCCGCCAGCCGCCACTCGCCATCCACGCAGGTGCTGGTGCTACAGCCCGGTGAGAAGGTCAGCCTCTAGCTCTGCGTAACAGGGAGCCTCGTCACTTGTCGAATGTCAGGTACTCGGAACCCATGTCAATCGTGGTGGTGACGCCTCCGTCCACGGCGAGCGTCTGACCTGTGATGTAGTCGGACTCCTCCGCGCAGAGGAACAGCACTGCCGCTGTGATTTCTGCCGGCTTGCCCCAGCCGAGCGGGATGGTCTCTCCTATGCGCTTTCCCGCAGGAGTCTGCCGCAGTTCCGCGTTGATGGGCGTCGCGGTGTAGCCCGGCGCCACAGTGTTTACACGTATGCCGTGAGATGCCAGATCGAGCGCCCATTGCCTCGTCAGTCCGTTGAGGCCCGCCTTGGAGGCGCTGTATGCGGTGGAGGTGCAGCCTGCTATGCCCGCGATCGAGGAGATGTTCACTATCTTGCCGTAGCTGCGTTCCATCATGTGGAGTGCGACCGCTCTCGCGCACAGGAACGGTCCCTTCAAGTCGACGTCCACCTGCTTGTCCCAGTCCTCTTCGGTTGTTCCCACGAGGCTGCGGCGCCTGATGATGCCCGCGTTGTTGACCAGGACGTCGATGTGGCCATACGTATGGATGGCCTCCTTCACCATGTTGTCGACTTCATCAGCCCTTGTGACGTCACACTCTATCGCAGTGGCCGTTCCGCCAGCCTTCCTGATGTCTTCGACCGCCTGAGTGGCTGCCTCCAGGTTGATGTCTGCGCACACGACGGCCCCGCCTTCTTGCGCGAAGGCGTTGCAGTAGTCACGGCCCAGTCCCGAGCCGCCGCCGGTGACGATGATGACCTTGCCTGCGAACCTGCTGGAACTCAATGGCCGTCCTCCTTTGTGGCCGGGCGTGGGGGAATCCGCGAAAGTGAGTGGATGGGGGTAGACGGGCTCCCTGTGCCAGTGTAGGACAGGCGGTGTGTCACGTCAATGGATTGGGCCTGTCACGGAAGCCCGTACCTCGACGGGTCCGTGCGCACCTCGTGGATGAAGTCGGCCACTATCTCATCCAGACTTCCGTACTCCGGCAGCCAGCCCCACTCCTCCCTCGCGCAGGAGTCGTCGAAGGTCTCGGTCTTCGCCGTGGCGTAGTAGTCCATGATGGCGGGGTCCGGCACGTAGGTGATGGCTGCGCCCGGGATGTGCTTCCGCACCTCCATCTCGAGCTCCTTCGCCGTGGGCGTGGGAACCAGACCGCCCACGTTGTAGTTCACCATGACGATGCTGTCACGGGGAGCGTCGGCAATCATAAGCAGGGATCTGACGGCATCCTTGAAGTACATGCCCGGGCCCTTCGTGCCCTCGGTGACGAAGCAATCGAAGGGCTTGCCAAGGGCCGGGCGCTCAATCATCCACGAGTTGTACTGCGCCACGGTGCGCAGCTTCGTGCCGGGGCCGATGACGGAGGGGAAGCGGATGGCGCGGTAGTCCAGCCCGAAGTGGGTGCGGTAGAAGCGGCCGAGGCACTCGCAGTAGAGTTTCCCGGAGCCGTACATTGTAGCGGGTCGCTGGATTGTGTGGTCGGTCACCACCGTGCCTGCGCCGAGGGCAAACGTGCCGATTGTGCTCGTGAATACCAGCTGCGGCAGGTCGAAGAGGCGGGCTGCCTCAAACACGTTCATGGTGCCCACCACGTTCACCTGGAATGATGCCCATGGATTGGCGTTGGAGAGAGTGCTCAACATGGAGCCAAGGTGGAAGATGCGTTCGATGCGGTGATCCTTCACCGCGTTGAACACCTCCGATGAGTATGCCAGGTTGCCGCGGATGACAGTGACGTCGTTCGCGATGTCCGCGATTCGGCCGGGGTCTGACGTGGGTCCGAATGTAACCACGTCATCACCACGCTCCAGCAGAGCGCGAACCAGTCCTGCTCCTATGTAGCCTGTGCCTCCGGTGACGAGAACTCTCACGGGGGCTTACCTCCCTGTGTGCTCGCTGACGAACTCAAGCCCCCGGCGAGCCTGAGCATCTACGCCCGCCCCTGTCTCCCTGTTGGGAGAAGGGCCTTCCTCAGTGACCGGATGTGAGGGGCTCCGTGCAGAACCGACTCCACCGCCCGGCGCTATTGACGCCAGTGCCGTGCGCCGCGCGACGGCAGGGATGCGCGAACCGGATGGCGCAGCCTCTACATCTTCAGTTTGCCCAGGAGCAATCCCACGGCGATGAGTATGAGGAGTACGCCGAGGACTACATTGGTCCACGCGGGCCAGACGAGCACGAGGATGCCGAGGACGAGGGCAACGATGCCTGCAGTCTGCCTTTTCATGTTCCGCCACCTCCTCTGAACGCAGTCTCTGCCTCTATTATGCGAACTGCAAGTCGCGTGCGCAATGGGTGGTGTGGTGTGGGTCGCCGCCATTCTGCCATCCGGCCTGACTTCGGCAGCGCATGCTGCCGACGGGCCACTCCGGCGTTTGGTTTCGGGGTGGGCGGATGTGTACCATAGCGGCCTATGACAAAGATACTGGCGATAGATGGCAGTCCTTCCGGCGAGAAAGGCAACACTGCGCTGCTGCTCGACAGGTTCCTGGCCGGAACGGCGGACGCGGGCGCCGATGTGCAAAGGGTGTCTGCTTACAAGATGCGCGTGGAGTGGTGCAGCTCGCGGATGCGCTGCTGGTACTCAACCCCGGGCGTCTGCATCCACAAGGACGATATGCTGGAACTGCTCGACCGCATGGTGGACGCTGACTGCTGGGTTCTTTCAACCCCTGTCCATGTGGGGGGTATGACCGAGGGGATGGTGAGGGTGATGGAAAGGACCATGCCTCTGTTATCGCCGTACTTCGAGGTTCGCGATGGCCGTACGCGTCATGTCGTGGCCCCGGGCGCCGAACAGAAGCTGACGGTGCTGGTCTCCACCTGTGGCCTCTATGAAGAAGCGGCCCTGGGCCCGCTGGTCAGCCAGGTCGCGGACTTCAGCCAGTCTCACAACCGGCGCTTCGCCGGCGCGCTGCTCAGGCCCCATGGGCTGGCGCTCAAGTTCATGCAGGCGAACGGATATGACGTCGACGACGTGTTGAACGCGGCGCATGCCGCCGGGATGGAACTGGTCCGTACGGGGACGATGAGCGAGGACACGCTGCGCAAGGTGCGGAAGCCTCTCATGACGCAGGATGAGTTTGTGCAGATGATGAACAGCGCCTTCGACAGGCGGCTCGGCTGCCAGGCTGGCCGCTGAGCTGTTCGCAGCGAACAGATGTGAATGATAGGAGGGAAAGATGAGTGAACCGAAGGAGACACGGGCGAGCGCCGAGGAGATGAAGAAGGTCCAGCGCTACTGGGACATGCCGCAGATACAGCTTGGCCCCGGGGCGGTGGCGCATCTGTTCGCCTCGAAGAACATGACGGCGAGCTTCATCGCGCAGGAGCCGAACATCCAGTTCAACACGCACAGCCATGAGCCGGAGGAGATTGTCATCGTGCTGGAGGGCGAGCGGGATGAGATACTGGACGGCAAGCTCTACCGCATCAAGGCCGGCGACATAATGGTCGTGCCGTCGGGTTCGGTGCACGGCTCATACACGTATGACTCCCCTTGTAAGGTCGTGGAGGTCTTCGCCCCACCCCGCATGGACCTCCTCGCGAGGCTCGCCGAGGCGCAGAAGGACCGGTAGACTCGGGAGTCGCCGCGCCGTCCACCCTCGATTGCGCCGCCCCTGGAGGTGTGCACGACTCTGGAGGGCTGTTGCACGTGCACGAGAGGGACCGGCATCGTGGTGATGTCCCTTCAACTCTGACCCACAATTCGCCACTCACAATTCGCGGAGTCGTGACTCGCGTTCCCCCTACGTCCGGGCGCGGAATGCGCTATCATTCGCGACCAATGACACGAGGAGCAGGAGAACATCACTATGCTGGTCGATGAGCTCAAGAAGATGGTCAAGGCAATCCCGGCGGACCTGAAAGAGAAGAAAGGGGTCTATTCCATCGAGTTCACGGTCGCCGAGAGGAAGGTCTTTCTCTCGAAGAAGAAGCTCACCTACAGCGCGAAACTCCGTGTGGACGAGGAGAAGAAGGAGTTGCGTTTCACGGAGCTGTTGAAGGAGGCTGGTTCGGGCATGTCCTCGGGCGATAGCGAATTCGGTTCCGGCTTCGGGTTCAAGAAAGAGACATTCAGGACCGGAATGGGAGCGAGGGACGGGACTATCAATGAGCAGTCCGTGCTGTTCGGCAAGCAGTACACGTACAAGTACGATTTCTCGAAGGTTAGAACCTCTATCGAGAGCGAAGCGGCCAGAGCCGGGTACGCCTTCAAGTACCAGATAACCCCTATCGGCCTGTAGAGACCACCGGCATCAGCCACAGGAAGAAGCGCCTCTCAGGAAGGCATTCGCGAATTCGAGAAGACACAGTGCTCATCCTGTGCCTTCTCTTTCTGCGCATCATCACCGTCTGGCGGGGTATTCTGTTCACCAACAAGTTTGACGGAAGGCTCATCGCGCCCCTCCTTCTTATTGATGCCAGGGCTTTGCTGGCTATGCGCACTCCAGAATCGCGAAGGAGGGCCGACTGCAGCCCGGTCTGTCTATTTCGGGAAGAGGGACTTGAGCCCGGTCCTGTCGCGGGCCATATCCGGCCAGGCCTGGAATCCCCACGGTGCGATGGGCCTGACGTAGATGCCCTTTGTGAGCGCTGCCGTGGTGCCGTCAACAAGGTTCTCGAACTTGCCGTAGGGTACACCTGCCACCATCTCCCAGTCGTAGGCCATGGCGAACTTGCGTTCCCCGATGTCCGTGATGCCCAGTCTAAGCTCGTTGTGCAGATACGGCGCGGCGATGCATTCGCGGCAGGTCCCACCGTGGCCGTTGGTCTCCAGCTTGACCCTCTCGCCGCCATTCCAGATGGTGCCATAAACAAGGCTCAGCATCTGGTCGGGAGAGCCGTAGAAGAGGACCACATCCGGCTCCTCAGGCATCTTGCTCAGGGGGGCGAAGAGGGCTGCTGAGAAGGAACCGGCGGGGATGATATCGCCCTCCACCAGCTTCCCGGTCGTCTTCGCATCGCTTGCCCACATCCCTGCGTTCCGCTCGCCGTTCTTGAAGTCCTCCTCCACGTCCCAGAAGCCGAGGGCCGCACCTCCCACCTGGCAGTGGTAGGCCTCCTTGTTCGTCGCCAGCACGGCTCGTCTGTAGTAGCGAGAGAAGCCGGCCACCTGGCAGGCGGCGCATGGGAAGTTGAGAGGGCCGACGCCCTTCGGTGCGTCCTCAATCTTCTTGTACAGCTTCACTCCCAGCGAGGGCGTTCGAAGCTGCAGCAATGAGTCCAGTTTCTGACCCAGCTCTGCCCATTTCTCCATGGTTTGGTCTCCTCCAGTCGTACGCGTTGGGGTCCCCGCCACCGATTGTAACCACATGTGATATGGAAAGCGATACCTCCCGAGAACCTCGGCTCGCTTCGCGCCGACTCGTCACTCGTTGATTCGCGACGCGAACTGACTCTCTCCTGATACAATGGGACGTTGGCTTTGCCGCGCATGGGAAAGACATCGAACACCGGAACCCCTTCGCGGAGACCACGTGTCTTCTACGGCTACTGGCTCGTCCTGGTCACATTCTTCTTCAACTTCATGGCC
>JAUVZB010000125.1 GCA_030602785.1 Dehalococcoidia bacterium | reverse complement strand
CTGCTGGCTGGATATCTGGTAGCGGGTCTTCACGAGGCGAGCAATGGCGTTCGCCAGGTCCATCTGCAGGTCAATGCGTTCCGGCGACTGCTCCGCCAGCTCGCGCAGCCTGATGCGCAGAAGCGCTATCTCGTCGTCGATGCCCTCGCCGACGAAGCCACTGCTTGCACTCACTACACGCCATACACCAATCGGCAGGCCACAATCGCATACTCTTCGTCCGCAATGAGGTCACTCTTTGACTCCAAACCCTCTCCTTCGGCCGTGCCATTACCCATCCCCGGCAACGAAGGAAAGCAGGAAAAAGCAGGCACTGCTTATTCAGGCACCGCCTCATGCAAAGTGCACATTGCGCGTCGACGCCATCCCTCTCCCTGCCACAACTGGCAGAGAACATGGCACCAATCATGCCTAGAAGACACCGGTCAGTCCCTTGACTTTTATCATATGATAGTGTATTGTGAGCTTCGACAATGGAAGGGAAGCCAGAATGGCAAGTGACTCTGTTCTTGGTGCTTTTCAAGGAATTGGCCATGAAGAACTTCGTGTTTGCCGAACGGGCGGACACGCTGCAGACAATCGCGCAACTTGGAATTACCATAGCACTGGCGAAGGAATGCGTACTCGCACTGACCTGTCAGGACTACTTCAGGGGTCCCATACCTGACGAGAGCGCAAGAGGCGGCGAGTACTGGGAATTCGGAACAACCATCTCTGGTCAAGAGGTGTTCATCAAGCTCAAGGCGGATGCCACGAACGAGGTCGCGGCCTGCTTCTCATTTCATCCCCCGGATAATCCCATCGACTATCCGTACAGGCAGCGAAGGAGGGCCTTAGATGAAACGCACGTATTGCCCAATCTGTGCGACGTTCGTAGACACACGAATCGAGACCGTTGAACAAGGATTCACGGTTAGGGGAGAACCTATCGACGTCTTGGGACAAATCCACTATTGCGGTCAATGCGGAGAAGCACTTGTTGCCGAAGACAATGACTCAGCCTTGTTGGAGAAGGCCTACTCGTCCTATCGGACCAAGCATGGGCTGCTATCTCCTCAGGAGATACGCGCTCTGCGAGAGAAGTACGGACTGAGTCAAAGGTCTTTTGCCAAGCTACTTGGCTGGGGAGATATCACGATTCATCGCTATGAGAGCGGGGCACTACAAGACATCGCTCATGACAGTCTTCTGCGACTCATACAAGACCCCTCCAACCTGGAAACACTGCTGGGCAGCGCCAAGAACAGAATACCCCCATCCGTGCTAGACAGGCTTCATGCACTTCTCCAAGCGGAAGAGCATACCTATTTCCGCACATGCGTTGAGCGCATGACGGCCTATGAGGCAGCCGACCAGTTCTCAGGTTATCGGCCTTTTGACCCAGATAGGTTCTCCGGACTCGTTCTTGCACTCCTCAATAGCACCGGAGGATTGCTCAATACGAAGCTGAACAAGATGCTGTGGTACTCTGATTTCCTCCACTGCAAGGAGTTGGCAATCTCCATCACTGGTTCACCCTACTTGCACTATCAATACGGGCCAGTGCCCCGGAACTATAGCCTTCTCACGACCATGATGGAGATAGAGGGTCTCATCGAGCACAACGAGAAGGTGTACGATGCTGCGAGCGGGATCGTGGGCGAGGTCTTCACGGCATCTGTGGATACCGATTGGAGCATGTTCTCAGACACCGAGCGAGAGGTCGTACAGATAATCGCAAGCCATTTCTCGTCACACACAGCCACACGTATCAAGGACGACTCTCACAGCGAGGCCGCCTACAAAGACACGGCCGCTGGGACGATGATTTCCTACGCCTACGCGAAAGATCTATCCCTATCCTTTGGCACGGGCGATGACTAGCTTGTCCCACATCAGTCGACAGGAACGAAACCCAAGGCCTTGTTTCTCACCGTCAAGTGCACCGTCTTCATCACGAACATGGATGACTTCGCCAAGATGAACGAGGTCTACGGTCAATACTTCGGAGAGACACCGCCGGCACGAGCCTGTGTTGAGGTGCCGCGCCTGGCGAAGAACGCCCTCGTCGAGATAGAGGCCATCGCGCTCGCGTGACAGGCATTCCCGCCATCAGTCCGCGAGCCTGCCGCCGACACCCACGCCTATCCCTATCCCGAGAGGGACCGCCACCTCTTCAAGCACCTTCG
>JAUVZB010000077.1 GCA_030602785.1 Dehalococcoidia bacterium | reverse complement strand
GATCGATTGGCCATATACCGCCAGCAGAAGCTGAGGCAAACTTCTATCAGCAACACACCGGTCAGGCCGTGGCGGCCTGACTTAAACGAAATGGCCTCCACAAAACCCGGTGCGATTCAGGTTGCCACTCGCCAGCAAATTGAAGCTCAGGGCTGGTCGCTGAACCCAGGTAGGTATGTTGGCGCTGCTGCTAGTGAGGTCGAGGATGTGGACTTCACCGAGCGGTTAGAAGAGCTGGCTGAAGAGTTGGAAGTTCTAAATACTGAATCAAGAGAGCTGGAAAGTCTAATTAGCGAGAATGTGGTGGCTGTGTTGGGGGCGTCTGCATGAGTTGGGAGGGCTCCACTGTAGGTGATCTTATCGATGCTGGTTTTGCTGAAGTAAAAACAGGGCCGTTTGGAACGCAACTCAAAGCCAGTGATTACGTTGAGACCGGAACTCCGGTTATCAATGTGAGAAACATCGGATTTGGCCACGTGCGTGAGGAGAAACTGGAGTTCATCTCGGAGGAGACGACGCAACGCCTTTCATCTCATTTGCTTCGGGAGAAAGATATTGTGTTCGGTCGCAAAGGCGCAGTCGAAAGGCACGCTTTTATCCGAGATAAGCAAAGTCGATGGTTGCAAGGTTCAGATTGCCTTCGCCTTCGTATCATTTCAGAAGAGCACGTTCTAGCTCGCTACCTCTCCTATGCCTTCCTTACACCAAGACATCAAGCGTGGATGATCCAGCATTGCTCTCATGGTGCAACGATGGCCTCTTTGAATCAGGACATTATTAGGCGTATACAGCTTGACCTGCCGTCTCTTGATGCTCAGAGGCGTATCGTCATGATTCTTTCAGCTTACGACGATCTCATCGAAAACAACACGCGCCGCATCGAGATCCTCGAAGAAATGGCGCGGCGGTTGTACGAGGAGTGGTTCGTTCAGTTCCGCTTTCCGGGGCATGAAGGGGTGGAGTTCAAGGAGAGTGAACTTGGGCTGATTCCTGAGGGCTGGGCGGTAACTGAGCTTGAGGAAGTTGTACATCTGACGATGGGTCAATCACCTAGCTCTGAGTTTTACAACGAAGTTGGTGAAGGTCTCCCATTTCATCAGGGGGTTACTGGGTTTGGTGATTACTTCCCAAGCAATAAGAGCTATTGCACAATTGAGGCGCGGGTCGCTAATGAAGGAGATATTCTCTTTAGTGTTCGTGCGCCAGTTGGAAGGATTAATGTCGCAAAAGAGAAAATCGTGATCGGGCGTGGGGTATCCGCACTTCGCAGCAAGACTGATCATCAGATTTTCCTGCTCTCCCAGCTTCGTTGTATTTTCAAGGAAGAGGATTCGATGGGGAACGGCGCCATTTTTAAGGCGGTCACTAAGAAAGACATGCAGTCAATTAAGCTGCTGCAGCCGTCCGCTGAGGTTATAGGGAGATTTGAATTGATAGCTGCTCCTCTTTGGAGGCTGATACGGATATTGAGTGATAAAAATACCAATCTCAGCAAACAGCGCGATCTTCTCCTTCCCAAGCTAATCTCCGGTGAGATCGACGTATCCGATATCCCCATGCCGACCTAAAAGGAGTTCAGGCGCATGAGTCCAGCAGCACCGCATTCGCACGACTATTCCGAGGACATGCTGGTCGAGCAGCCAGCTATTGCGCTGTTCGAGTCTCTCGGCTGGGAAACTGGGAACCTCTACGCAGAGTGGACAGGTAGTTCCTCCAGCGAAGGTCGCCAGGCTCAGCAGGATGTGGTGCTGGAGGGGCGTCTGCGGGTAGCACTCAGCAAGCTCAACCCTGACTTGCCCAGCGATGCCATCAATCTGGCGGTCGAGGAATTGGCCCGAGATCGTTCCAAGCTGCTGCCGGTCAACGCCAATCAGGAGGTCTATCGGCTGCTGAAGGATGGAGTGCCCGTCTCGGTCACCGATGAGCACGGGCATAACACGCTCAAGGTGGCCAGGGTCATCGACTGGGGCAATGTCGAGGAGAACGACTTCTTCCTCGCCTCCCAGTTCTGGGTGAAGGGGGACTACCACACGCGGCGCACTGACCTGCTGGGCTTCGTGAACGGTATCCCACTGTTGTTCGTTGAGCTGAAGGCAACGCACAAGACGCTCAAGGCCGCCTACGACGACAACCTCACCGACTACCGGACTGTCATCCCGCAGCTCTTCACCTATAACGGCGCACTGATGCTGTCGAACGGTTCTCAGACGGTGGTGGGTAGTACCTTCTCGCCGTGGGAGCATTTGTTCGAGTGGAAGCGAATCAACGATGAAGGTGAGAAGGGTGTCGTCTCCCTGGAAACAGCCATCAGGGGCATCGGTGAGCCTTCCAGGCTGCTGGATATCGTCGAGAACTTCACCGTCTTCGAGGACGTGGCTGGTGGTGTGATCAAGAAGATCGCCAAGAACCACCAGTACCTGGGGGTCAATAAGGCCATCGCTGAGGTCTGGCGTACCAAGGATCGCCCCAAGGATCAGGCTGGGCGGCTTGGCGTCTTCTGGCACACCCAAGGGTCAGGCAAGTCTCTGTCGATGGTCTTCTTCGCTCAGAAGATCCTTCGCAAGATCCCAGGCAACTGGACGTTCGTGATCGTCACCGACCGCAACGAGCTGGACGAGCAAATCTACAAGACCTTCGCCGCTACAGGCGCGGTGGGTGAGGTCGAAGCCCATGCTACCAGTGGTGCTCATCTCAAACAGTTGCTCAGTGAAGATCACCGCTACGTCTTCACGTTGATCCAGAAGTTTGGCACGAAGAAAGGCGAAGTCTACCCGCAGCTCTCGGATCGCCAGGACATCATAGTCATCACCGACGAAGCTCACCGCTCCCAGTACGACACCCTGGCCATGAACATGAGGACGGCACTCCCTAATGCCGCCTTCCTGGGTTTCACCGGGACGCCACTGATGGCTGGCGAGGAGAAGACCAAAGAGGTCTTTGGTGACTACATCTCCGTCTATGACTTCGGCCAGTCCATCGCGGACGGTGCCACGGTTCCGCTGTACTACGAGAACCGCATTCCCGAGATGCAGCTCATCAATGACAACCTCAACGAGGACATGGCGGCGCTACTCGAAGAGGCCGAGCTGGACGAGGAGCAGGAGCGCAAAGTCGAGCAGGTCTTCGCCCGTGAGTACCACCTGATCACCCGAGAGGATCGCCTTGAGGCCATTGCCAAGGATCTGGTGAACCACTTCGTTGGTCGTGGTTACCAGGGCAAGGCCATGCTGGTGTGCATCGACAAGGCCACCGCCGTCCGCATGTACAACAAGGTTCAGGATCACTGGAAGACGTATCTGGCTGAACTGAAAGCTCAGCTCGCAAAGGCTCCCAAGGAGCAGCAGGAGGAGTTGCAGCACAAGATCCAGGTGATGACATCGACCGACATGGCGGTGGTCGTCTCCCAAGGTCAGAACGAGGTGAAGGAGCTAGCCGACAAAGGGCTGGATATCATCCCGCACCGTAAGCGCATGAATGAGGAGAACCTGGGCGAGAAGTTCAAGGACTCCAAGGATCCGCTGCGGTTGGTCTTCGTGTGCGCCATGTGCATATTCCGGCCCATCGTGACCGCTCATTCCGTTTGAACGTGACCGCCTGTTCTGGGCTATCGTGACCGCTTATTCCGTTTCATCGTGACCGATTTTGGGTGCTTGCCCGGAATCGTCGGTCACGATGCCGGAATCATCGGTCACGTTCCCCCGGAATCACAGCCAACGCACTGGAATTCTTGAACTTTATCCAGCATACCCCTTTCTTTTTTTCGAGGAAGAGCGGATGCCGGCTGCGAGGATTTCCATGCGACAGATCATCGAGATATTACGCCTCAAGTACGAAGCCGGTCTGAGTCACGAGCGCATTGCCCGTGCTTGCGGCCTTTCCAAGGGCGTGGTCGGCAAATACATCAGCCTGGCCCAAGTCCAGGGTGTTACTTGGCCACTACCGAAGGGCCTAGACGAGGCCCGGCTGCACGCGCTGTTGTTCCCGGGCAAGACGCCCCCGTCACGCTTTGCAGAGCCTGATTACTTCCAGGTCCACCAGGAGCTCAAGACCAAAGGCGTGACCCTGCAACTACTCTGGGCCGAGTACGTGGAGCGCCACGGAGACAAGGCCTACCGCTACAGCCAGTACTGCCATCACTACCGGCTCTGGCGTGGCCGGCAGCGCCGTAGCATGCGTCAGGTCCACCGTGCCGGTGAGAAGATCTTTATCGACTACTGCGGCCCGACCGTGCCTGTGGTGGATCGCTCTACCGGTGAAGTGCGCAAGGCACAAGTCTTTGTGGCAGTGTTGGGCGCCTCCAGTTACACCTTCGCCGAGGCCACTTGGAGCCAGAGCCTTCCAGACTGGGTCGCCTCCCACCAGAGGATGCTCAACTTCTTCGGCGGGGTACCGGAACTGCTGGTTCCGGACAACCTCAAGGCAGCAGTGACCAAGGCGGACCGCTACAGCCCGACGATCAACGAGACCTACGCTGAGCTGGCCTGCCATTACCAGACAGCGGTGTTGCCTGCGCGGCCCTACAAGCCCAAGGACAAGGCGAAGGCCGAGACGTCGGTGCTGTTGGTCGAGCGCTGGATCCTGGCCCGCTTACGGCATCAGACATTCTTCTCCCTAGCCGAACTGAATACCGCCATTGCCGCGCTGCTACCAGCACTGAACCAGCGCCCGTTCCAAGGCCGGGTCGAGAGCCGTCAAAGCCTGTACGACGCGCTTGACCGTCCAGCCCTGCGACCGCTCCCAGCAACGCCCTATACCTACGCCGAGTGGCGCAAGGCTCGACCGGGCATCGATTATCACATCGAGATAGACAAGCGACTGTACAGCGTACCCCATGCCTTGGTGGGGTTGGTTCTGGACGTGCGGTTAACGGATACCGCCCTGGAGGTTATGCACAAAGGCCAGCGTGTTGCCTTGCATCCCCGTCACGGGAAGAGCCGCTTCGTCACTCTGACCGAGCATATGCCCAAAGCGCACCAGGCCCACAAGGACTGGTCTCCGGAGCGCTTCCTCAATTGGGCCAAAGACATCGGTCCCGCATCCCTGCAGGTGGTGCAGGGCCAGCTCAAGGATCGCCCCCATCCAGAGCATGGCTATCGCGCCTGTCTGGGGTTGCTGAACCTCAGTCGGCGTTACAGCCGTGAACGCCTTGAGCAGGCCTGCGCTCGGGCGCTGTCGATCAACTCGGCCAGCTACCAGAGCATCACCTCAATCCTGAAACAAGGACTTGATCAGCTCCCCCTGCCACTGACTGAGGAAGAGCGTGATCTGACCGACCTGCCTGCGCATACCAACGTTCGCGGCCCGCATTACTACCACTGATACCGGAGAGATCTATGCTGACCCACACCACACTCAACACGCTGCGCCAACTCAAGCTGACGGGCATGTGTGACGCCCTGGAACAACAGCGGGCTCAGCCCGAGACCCACGATCTGGCGTTCGAGGAGCGCCTGGCTCTGCTGGTGGACCGGGAAGTGCTGCACCGGGAAAACCGTCGGCTGGACCGCCTGCTCAAGGCTGCCCGCTTGCGCGTGCCAGCCTGCATCGAAGACATCGACTACCGGCACCCGCGCGGTCTGGAGCGCTCGCGCATGGCGGGCCTGGCTAGCTGTGACTGGATCAGGCAATCGCTGAACCTGTGCATCACCGGCCCCACCGGCTGCGGCAAGACCTGGCTGGCCTGCGCCCTCGGCAATCAAGCCTGTCGCCAAGGGCTGTCCGTCCGTTACCTGCGGGTGCCACGGCTGTTCGAGCAAGTAAGGATCGCCCACGGTGATGGCAGCTACGCTCGCCTGATGACGCAGTTGTTGAAAACCGACCTGCTGATCCTTGATGACTGGGGTATGCAGAAGATCAATGCCCAGCAACGACAGGATCTGATGGAAGTGATTGAGGATCGCCACGGACGAGGCTCAACCCTCATTGCTAGCCAGCTACCCACCGAACACTGGCACGACTACATCGGCTCCGCCACGCTCGCCGACGCCATCTTGGACCGACTGCTGCACGGAGCCCATCGACTCAATCTGAAGGGGGAATCACTGAGAAAGGCCAACGCTCAAAACACGGTGCTGGTTGACCCATCGTGACCGCTCAGAGTACAAAACCCGCTCCAGCGTGAAGGCCGTGTGCAAATCGGTCACGATCCCCGGAATGACCGGTCACGTTCGCCGGAATACGCACCATGTGGATCACCGGCTTTGATGTCCCGTCTTGCTCGACCATCTACCTCGACAAGCCGATGAAGAACCACACCCTGATGCAGACTATTGCTCGGGCCAACCGGAAGTATCCGGGCAAGGAAGCGGGGCTGATCGTCGACTATGTGGGGGTCTTCCGTAAGCTGCAGGAGGCTTTGGCCATCTATGGTGGTGCTTCCTCTGGCGAAGGTGGTGAGGGGGAGCCAATCAAGAACAAGGCCGAGCTGGTCGAGTACTTGAAGCACCTGCTTGCCAGGGGCATTACGTTCTTGTCCGAGCATGGTGTGAATGCCCAGGCCATCAAGGATGCTCAAGGCTTCGAGAAGGTGGCCAGGCTGGATGATGCTGTTGAGCAACTGATTGCCAATGAGGAAACCAAGAACAGCTTCATGAGCCAGGCCCGGATTGTGTCTCGGGTCTACCGAGCGATTCTTCCCGATCCTGATGCCAATGAGCTTGCTCCTGATGCTGTGCTGATCTCCGTGATTGCCCAAAAGATCAAGGCACTGGCTCCACCCGTCGACATCTCCGAGGTGATGCAGCAGGTCGAGGAATTGCTGGATCGCTCCATCGCTCCGGTGCCTTACATCATCAAGGAAGACGACGATCAGCCACTGCATGACCTCAGCCAGATCGACTTCGAGAAGCTCAAGGAGAAGTTCG
>JAUVZB010000110.1 GCA_030602785.1 Dehalococcoidia bacterium | reverse complement strand
CCTTTGAGGACCGCTACCCCATCACCGTCGAGCCCCTCGAGTTCGTGGTCAAGACCTGGAACCTCGACGACTTCTATCCTCATACCCTCACCTTCATGGTCACCATCGAGCCCGCCCCGCCTCCGGGGGAGATGGAGGCGCTTGAGCGCACCCTCGAGGCCCTGGGCATCCTGAGGGGAGCCTAGGCATGCCAGAGATACTACCCAACCACGCACCAAGTCCCCGGACTCCGTTGGTCTGGGATGGCACAGCGTACAGGGCGGTCCGTGGTCACACCGACGGCACGGTCCAGGTGCGGGGCGAGGATCAGCTGTTCTCGTTCAAGGGAGTGGTGGCTGAGTGGCGGAGTCTGCTTCTCGTTGGCGCAGACGGATACATTGAGTCGACTGCTGTGCCCGGTGGCGAGTGTTGGATAATCACCACTGTCTCTGGCACCGATGCCGCCAGGGCCTTCACCAGGGCCAGCATCACGAACCTGCACGACGGAGTGCCGGTGACGCTGCGCTCTGAGGACAAGGCTTTTGGTGTTGCCGAGCACGCGAACTGGTCTGGACACACTTATCTGGATGTCGGGGACCGCATTCGGATGTACTTCACCGGCGGCCAGAACAACGATAGCTGCACCATAAGCATCACCGGTTACCGAATGACCGTGGAGACGTGAGGATGAAGAATGCCCCACGGAACGCCTGATTGGGGCCTCGTAGGCCCGAAAACGACCGTCTACGGCCTGGACGACCTGGGCGAGCACGCGGCACGCCTTGGCTCCCCTCACTTCTGGGATCGGCGTGGCGACACTATTCTCATGGATGACTTCGAACATGGGTTGAGCCAAGCCGACCTCGATCTTCGTGGAGCGAATGCCGCCATCGCACTCGAGGGCGGCCACGCCATGAAAGGAGCCTTCTGTGCAAAACTGACGGGAGGCTCAGATGGAGAGCGCAGCGCACGGCTTGGATACTCTCATGGCTTGTTTCGCCCCTCCCGACTGGGGCTTGAGTTCTCCTTTACTCTCCATGACGACTCAAACGGTTGGCTCTGGGAGATTGACAGGGACATCGTTGCTGGACTCACTCAAGCGGTCGTGTTCTACGATTATGTGAACAGTCAGGTGCTGTGCTTGGACAGCCTTCTAGGGTGGCACACCGTCGCAACGGGCGTGGCGCTCGCTGCCGACGATCACATATGGAACACAGGGAAGCTGGTAGTCGACTTCAGCACAGACCACTACGTCCGCTTCATTCTGAACGACCAGTGGTGGGACCTGAGTCCCTACACTCTCGGTGCAATAGCAGCAGTCACTCCGCCGAGGTTCTGGTTCTATCCTGGACACCAGAGTGTTCTTAACCATAATCCCATCGCGTACTGCGACTGCGTGGTGATCACCCAGAACGAGCCGTGAGGAGAACGAGCAAGTGAACGCGATACTAGCCAAACTGAGAGAACTGCTGATCCTGGTCAGAGACACCTCGATCTCGGTGGACCTGCGCCCCGAGTCAGACGAGATGCAGCCTATGATCGGATACTACTACCAGGGAGTGGGCCACCTCCGAGATGCGCTCAAGGCGTTCCTGGCTGCAAAGGAGTTGTGGCGACAACTACACGAGGAGTGATCATGGTAAGGAAACTCTGGGCTGGCTTCAAGTCAAGCGACCTGGTGCAAGGGATCCTTGCCATCATGTTGGCCGCAACCATCTGTTACTGTGTGATCGCTGGGCGCGACGTTCCCCTGGAACTCTTTGGAGCCTTCATGCTCATTCTAGGCTTCTACTTTCGCACCGACAACAACAATCGAGGTGCCCCGTAGGGGCGCATGGCCATGCGCCCCCAAATCCAGCAAAGCTAGGAGGCTTCCCATGCCCAAGTACAGACGAGTCGCCCGAAACGAGTACCCTTCCACCGACCCCGCACGCCGTGGCAAGATCGACGTGAACTACGTCTACATGGACGAGGCCTTCCAAACCGTCAACATCCGTCTGCCCCTCGAGGACGACACCGCCGAGCGGGTCGCACAGCTGCTCCGGGAGAGGGCCAGGGCCGTAGCGAAGGGTGGAGCCCTCGAGATTGAGGTCTAGCCCCATATGGCCGCAGCTGTTGCCGCGTATCCCGTCCCCATCCTCTGGTTCACGACTGTCGGCCAACTGGTCGCAGACATTCGTACCAGTCAAGTGAGCACCCTCATCCCCCGGCAGGTCGACATCCAGGTGGACCTGTGGGGTCTGAGCGATCACCTCAAGTACACCACCGACGCAAAGATCGACGGCGTCAGAAGCCGGGTCGGCGACGTCTCCTCTTTCCAGACCGAGGTCTTGGCCGGGGGGATCGTTGACCTCAGAGACCGGGTCGTCGGTGTCAGCTCTTTCCAGACCGAGGTCTTGGCCGGGGGGATCGTTGACGTCAGAGACCGGGTCCGCAACGTCTCCTCTTTCCAGACCGAGGTCTTGTCCGCGGGGATCGCTCAAGTCTGGGATCTTGTCCAATCTAGCCACCACGTGCTCGTGACCGACGTCGTGCCCATGATCAATCAAGTCTTGGGCGTCGTCACACCTGCACACCAGCTCCTCGTCGAGCAGGTGGTGCCGGGGATCGCTCAAGTCTTGGGTGGGCTCCAATCTGTCCACCAGCTCCTCGTGCAGGAAGTGGTGCCCGCGAGAGGGGAGATCTTGGCCGTCGTCACACCCACTTACCAGGCCCTCGTGGGGACCGTGGTGCCGGGCATCGCTCAAGTCTGGGGTGGGGTCCAATCCACACAGCAGCTCCTCGTCGAGACCGTGGTGCCCGCGGGCCAGGAGATCTTGGGCGTGGTCATACCCACCCGCCAGGTCCTCGAGGGGAACGTGGTGCCGGGCATCGCTCAAGTCTTGAGTGGGGTCCAAACTACCTACCAGCTCCTCGTGCAGGAAGTGGCGCCGACGACAGAGGAGATCTTGGCCGTGGTCGTGCCCACACTCCAGGCCCTCGAGGGCGTCGTGGTGCCGGGCATCGCTCAAGTTTCGGTAGGGCTTCAATCCGCACAGCAGGTCATCGTGGAGACCGTGGTGTCGCAGGGCGAGGAGATCTTGGGCGTCGTCATACC
>JAUVZB010000051.1 GCA_030602785.1 Dehalococcoidia bacterium | reverse complement strand
CAGGGAGTAGCGGTCTCTTCCAGGTCACCGACTATCTTGAAGCCCAGGCGATCCGATGGCTTTCTCATTGTCACCTCCTGGGTGACAACTTACCACGTGTGGTTCATAGCTGCACATGCTCTCCAATCCACGGATTACGGGCGTCGCTGTGCAGGAAGTTCCCTGTGCTAGAATCGCTCCGTAGGTGTGCTGCCGGAGAGACGCGACACCCGCAGAGGAGAGGAATCGGCCATGGTCAGACGTTCGATAGCTGTTGGTGAGAAAGCGGCCTTGCGGCTACGCGTCAGTGAGAAGGACGTGCACTACGCCGGCGGGCTGGTGAACGGCGCCTATGTCCTCGGCCTGTTCGGTGACATTGGCACGGAGCTGATGGTCCGGTTCGATGGCGACGAAGGCTTGCTCGCGGCGTACAACAGCATAGAACTGAAGGCGCCGATACGCGCAGGAGACTTCCTGGAAGTCTCGGGATGGATATCGAAAGTCGGCAATACGTCGCGTATCATGCAGCTGGAAGCGCATCGCTATATCAGTGTCACCGGGGAACCATTCGAGTCCTCCGCAGACTATCTCGAGAAGCCGGAACTGGTCGCGCGAGCTGAGATGGTCAGCGTGGCTCGCAAGGAGCAGCAGCGCTGCGCGCAGTCTGGCTGAGTCCGGACGCAGGCGGTCCGGCCCGACGCAGCCTGGTTCCGTCAGGGGAGGGTAAGCATGCATGCAGCGGTTGGATGTAGCCAGAGAGAAGGCACGTCGCGCGCGGTATCCGAGGCTCTTGAGCAGGCGCTGACCAGTGTGACAGACCCGAAGCTCACCCTTGTCTTCACCACCGACGCGTACTCCAGTGACGAGGTTGTCTCGACGTGGAGCAGATGTGTGGGCACTGGCAGAATGGCCGGCTTCTGCGTCGGGGCAGTGATTTGCGGCGAGCAGGTCCTTAGCCAGGGGGTTGTTGTTGGGGTCCTCGGAGGAGAAGATGTTCGCGTGATGACCCTGCTTGAGGAGGGGCTCGAGAACGATGCGGTGGGTGTCGGGTATCGGGCGGGAGAAAAACTGCGGAAGTCCACCGACGGCGCGGGCCTTGTAGTCGTGCTGCCCGATGGCTTGGTGCCGAGCCTCTACCAGATGACCGCTTCCTTCTACGATGCACTCGGACCTGACTACAAGTACGTCGGTGGTGGCTCCGGTGACAGTCTGCGGTTCGAGAGCACCTTCCAGTTCACCGAGAAGGGCGCCGCCAGCGGCGCGATTGCCGCAGCATGTATTGGCGGCGTGCAGATTGGCACGGCTCTCGGTCATGGCTGGCAACCAGAGGGTGAGCCACTGGTGGTCACTCGCTCACACGGTAAACGTGTGGAAGAGATAGACGCGGCGCCTGCCTTTCGAGTGTACGCTGAGCGGCTCGGAGGAATTAATCGCGAACGATTCGCCGAGTACGGCATGCTTCATCCTCTCGGGTTTCCGGATGTTGTGGGCAACTACGTGATTCGGGACCCGCTGTCGGTGAACGATGACGAGAGTATTGACTTCGTCACCGAGGTTCCCCGCAATGCAGTGGGGAGCGTGATGAGAGGAGAAGTCGGACAGCTTCATGAAGTGGCGGGCGCCGTCGCCCGACGCGCGGCGGAGGCGGTTGAGCGACCGCGACTCGGGTTGGTCTTCGATTGCGTGTCCCGACAGATGCTCATGGGGAATCGATTCGACGAAGAGGTGCGGCTGATACAGAGAGGCGTTGGCACAGAGACTCCCCTGCTCGGTGCACTGACGTTCGGAGAGATCGGAGGCTTCGGCGATGTGCCGTTGTTTCACAACAAGACAGTCAGCGTGGCTGTGCTGGGCGACTTCGTCGGAGGTGGGGCAGTGCAGTGACAACGTACGGCGTCCCTGAGTCTCAGCGGAGCGAGAACGTCCTCAACGTTGCCGGGCTGTCGACGCTGTACGAGATAGCGTCACTGACCTTCGATGACCCCGAGGTTGACTTCTCCTCGGAAGCCCGAGAGAAGGCCGTCCGACTGTTCGGCTTGAGGCGCTTCGCACTGCTTCGCGGTGCCCCCGGCGAACGCGAACTCCTGTCGGGATTCGGGTTGGGTGGTCTGGGAGAAGGCGAAATCGAGACGCTTGAGGGAACGGCCAACCGCGCAGTGTACCAACTCGGCCCCTCCGGGACTCTCGGATTGCTCATCTTTGAAAGAGGACGCGTTCCTTCGGCCAGGGAGAAGAGAATCTGTGGCATCTATGTGAGAAGGATTGAGGAGGCGTTGGAGAGGACCCGCGATGTCGAGGCGCGACTGGCTGCTGAGGCTGAGGCTCGTGCTGCAGCGCACAGGATGTGGCTGGTGTTTGACTCGATGAGCGAAGGCATCGCCATAGCGGACCTGGAGGGGCACGTTCTCCAGACGAACCGAGCGCTGACAGAGATTTTCGGGGTAGAGGGCATTGAGGCGTTCGTCGGAACGAGTGTTTATTCCCTTGCTGTGCCTGCGGACCGAACCAAGGCCGGGGAATGCCATGCGGAAGCACTTCGCGAAGGGAGGTCCGGTTCGTACTCACTCGAAATGGTGCGCGCTGATGGCAGCACGTTTCCGGCGAGGATGAGCGTATCCCTTGTTCGGGACAAAGAAGGGGAGTCCGTTGGTCTGACTGCTGCGATAGAGGACCTCACGGCCGTGAGGCGTGTGGAGGAACTGCAGGAATCCGAGTCGCAGCTTCGGGAGCTTGCCGACTATCTGCAGCAGGCACGAGAAGAGGAGAGAACGGGAATCGCCCGGGAGCTTCACGATGAGTTGGGCCAGGCGTTGACCGCGTTGAAGATGGATCTCGGGTGGCTCAGGCAGCGCGTTGGTTCTGACGACGCGAGTTCTGTGTCCAAGGTGGAAGGGATGACGAAGCTCATCGACAACACCTCGGATACGGTGCGTAAGATCAGCTCTGAACTGAGGCCGGGGATTCTGGACGACCTGGGTCTGGTGGTCGCAATGGGGTGGCAGGCCGACGAGTTTGAAAGGCGTAAGGGCATCCCGTGCGCTTTTGCCTCTGACACCGATGACTTGCAACTCGATCCACGGCTGGCGACAGCGCTCTTCAGGGTCTTCCAGGAATGTCTCACGAACGTTGCCCGCCATGCCGAGGCGTCATCGGTTGTGTCGGAACTCGCAGTTCAGGATGGTGTGTTGCGGCTGTCTGTATCGGATGACGGGAAGGGAGTCACTGATTCCCAGGCTGCCGACCCTCTTGCTCTTGGGCTGGTTGGAATGCGCGAGCGTCTGCAGCGCTGGCATGGAGGAATCACCATCTCCGGGGTCCCCGGTCGGGGCACCTCCGTGGTGGTTGTTGTACCCCTCCCGTAGAGTGGAGCGTCCCGGCTACGCCTCCCAGGCGCCCGTGAAGACAGGAAGTTTGAGCAAGCGGCGCACGGGGCCACGCGCCGTGTCTCGAATGAGACTCGTGTACTTCCGGGTCGCCTCAACGTAGTCGCCGGGAGGACTGAGGATGGACCACAGCCACGCGAAGTCGCCGTACAGGCGTGCCGTGTGGTGTCATGACTGCTGCTGCGCGTCCCCTTCCCGCGTGGGCGAGAGGTATGGAAACTCCACGGGATGGTATGAGAGAACTGGACACCCGTTGTCTCTCTGAATCACGATGCTTTGCAGCCAGTCCCTGTCATTGGGTTCGGGATAGTCGCTGCGGCAGTGAGCGCCGCGGCTCTCCGTCCGCGTGAGAGCTGCCCGGCAGAGCATCCCGGCGCACAGGAACAGGTTGTGGGTCTTGAGAAGATACTGCAGGGCCTGGCCGGCCTCAGCTCGCAGAGCAGGAAGATGTGCACTCAGTCGTTGAATCTCTTCATTGGCCTTCCTGAGGGACTCTTCGCTGCGAACAACTCCTGCCTGCTGCCACATGATTTGCCGTAGCTCGGAACGGAGTGTCCGTGCGTCCCGGCCGGACGGGCCGACGAGGGATTCCAGGCGTCTGCATTCTGCAGCGGCAATCTCATCCGGCAGCCCGGGTGCAGGTGAGGCCCCTGCCTTCTTCGCGGCCTCGGCGCCTGCGATTGCGCCGAAGACGAACAGGTCGGATAACGCGTTCCCGGAGAGCCTGTTGGCCCCGTGAACACCTCCGCAAACCTCGCCAACGGCGTAGAGCCCCTTGAGGGAGGTCTCGGTTCTCTCGTTGATAATGACTCCGCCGAGATGGGTATGAGCGGTTGGCGCAACCCAGACGTGCATCTTGCCGCTGTTGGAGCCTTTCGGCAGAAGAAGGGCAACCTCGTCCAGCACCGTCTCTGGAATCGCAGAGAGGTCGAGTAGGACACCGCCGTCGCATCCTCTGCCTTCGAGCACTTCACACATGACAACCTGACTCACCCGGTCGCGGGTAAGCGACATCGCATCGGTCAGCCCATGCTTGGCAAGGATGTCCTCGCCCTCGGAGTTGAGCAGCTTCGCTCCCGCGCCGACGACGAGAATCTCGTAGAAGATGCCGGGAGAACCGGGGCCTGTCGAGAGAGGATAGAACTGCATGAACTCCATGTCTCTCAGTGGCAGTCCGGCCTCGTAGGCAAGAGCGTAGCCGTCTCCTGTGGAGCCTGCGGAGTTGTCCGTTCTGCTGAAGAGTTGTCCGACACCACCTGTCGCCAGCACGGTCGAGCGCGCGGTGAATAGCTGGATTGCCCCGTCACGCGACAACGCGACTGCTCCCACAACCTGCAGGTCGCTCAGCAGCAACCTGGAGACCAGCATTCCCTCGAAGAAACGGACCCCTTGCCGCTGTGCGTAGTCCCGCATGGGGAATGTGAAGTCCGTTCCGATGACGTTCTCGCCGAATATCATGGCCGCTGCCCTGTGGCCCGGGTCAGAGGAATAGGCGAGCCACGGCGCTGCGTCCGGTCGCGCGAGACGTACCCCGAAGCGGTCGAGCTGCGCTATCTCGCCGGGCACACGCAGGGCGAGCAGCCTCGCGAGGGATTGGTCTCCGAGGTAGCGGCCGCCCTCGACGGTGTCCTGGAAGTGCCGTTGCCATCCTTCGGGTTCGGAATCTCTCTCTCCGGCCGGCCTGACCGAAGCGAAGGCTCCTCCGGACATCGCGGTGAGGCTTCCATAGCCGACGCGCGATTGCGAGACTATCCCAACCTTCGCGCCGGCCTCAGCTGCTTCTATTGCCGCACGCAGGCCTGCCCCACCTCCTCCGATGACCAGGACATCGAGATGCTCGGTTGTGCGCCGTTCCATGTTCACGTCCGAACCTCGTGGCTGGCTGCCATGTCGCTTGCGGTTGAGAACGTGCGCAGAAGCCGTCGGGCCACTATGTGTTCGGGCGGCGTGTGGCCGGTCATTTTGGTGCACAGAAAACTTCCGAAAAGGCCGAAATACAGGGGCCTCTCCTCGATGATCCCGAGCCCCACCCTGGCGAGTTCCTGCCGCAACGCCTCGAGATTGAATCCTGAGTCGCATGTGGAGGTCCAGCCGAGGAGCGCCCTCTCAAGAGCGATATGCTGCTTATCGGGCTCCTCCAGGAGGAGCACTCCGCCGTCTCGCAGGACCCGCGCAATCTGCGCCAGTCCCTCTCGCCAGTTGGAGCAGTGGTGGAGGACTCCCAGTACGAAGGCTGCGTCACAATAGTGGTCGGCCAGGTGAAGGCTTGTGATGTCGCCTACGAAAACCGTTGCGGGGACTCCGCGTGCTCTGGCGCGCTCCACCTGCTCCGGCACGACGTCGCAGGCGAGCAACTCGCGCGGCCGGAACATCTCCCAGATGAGCGAGGTGCTGTAGCCTGAGCCGCAGCCGGCGTCCAGAACGACGGCGTCACTCAGGTCGATTCCGTGCCTTCTCATCGCGCCGTCGAACAGGCGGAAATCCCAGTACTTGAGCAGGAGTTCTCGCGCCCGGCTGTTCATGATGCGGAGCTCGCCGGGTCCAATGGGAGTGCCCGGCTGCCCCTCGCCGCCTGAACCGCTGTCCTGTGACATCAATCCTCCGCGGCCTTGCCCGCATTCCTGACGGCATTATACATCCGCAGGTGAGGAGTTGGTGGCAGGCCCGGTGTTTGGGTTGATGGGCGCGTCTCTGCTAGAGTCAGTGGTTACAGGGAGGGTCCAACAGAATGAAAGTACTGGTCATGTACAGGAATATCCCCGGATCCGGGCTCGTCGAGGGCTTGCGGCAGCATTTCGAGGTCCATGTGAACCCGCGCGACGGGTACATGGCGCGAGAGGAGCTACTTACAACGGTCGCTGATGTCGACGCGCTCGTGTGCCTCCCCAGTGAGCGCATCGATGCAGAGCTGCTGGATGCGGCCCCGAAACTGAGAGTTGTCTCGAACTACGCAGTCGGATTCAACAATATCGACGTGGATGCGGCGACGGCGCGGGGAGTGATGGTTACGAACACGCCGGATGTTGTGACCGATGCCACGGCGGACCTCGCGTGGGCGATACTCATGGCCATTGCGCGGGATGTTCTTGTGGTCGACCGCTTCGCGAGGTCCGGCGAATGGAAGGAGTGGCGTCCGGAGAGATTCATCGCGGCGGACGTCACCGGGACGACGCTCGGGATAGTGGGGTTGGGAAGAATCGGACAGGCGATGGCCAGACGTGCTGCAGGCTTCGACATGCGCGTGCTGTACTCGGACGTGCGTCGCGCCGGCCAAGAGATAGAGCACCGCTCGGGTGCGGAGTTCGTTGAGATGGACTCCCTGCTGCGAGATTCCGACTTCGTGACGCTGCACGTGCCGTTGAACGAGGCAACTCATCACCTCATCGGCGAGAGGGAGCTGTCACTGATGAAGCCCACGGCATATCTGGTCAATGCATCGCGCGGACCTATCGTCGATGAGCAGGCGCTCGTCAGGGCGCTCCGGTCGCACGAGATAGCCGGCGCCGCGCTCGACGTGTACGAGAATGAACCGCGGCTGGCGGAGGGTCTTGCAGCTCTGGACAACGTGATTCTGATTCCTCACCTGGGGGCCAACTCCAGGCGTACGCGTGACAGGATGGCAGGACTGACCGTGGAGAACGTGGTTGCTGCGTTGTCGGGCGATGTTCCACCGACGCTCGTGAACCCCGAAGTACTCCCGAACAGAAAGGGACTTCACGCGTGAAGGTTCGCGCCTGAGGTTCTTGACTCGACTTCCTTCTCGTACGGAGTCTTCGTAATGGATGCCGCGAGCAGAAGAGCCCCAACTGCCATGGCGGTGATTACGATGAACGGCAGCCGGTAGCTCCCAAGGACGTCAAATGCCCTGCCCGTAAGCACCGGACCGGCTGCACCTGTTATGCCGCCGCCGGCCATAATGACACCGAAAATCGCCCCGTGCGAGATTGTGCCAAAGAATTGCGCCACGACGGGGGCGATGAGCGTGAAGAAGCCTCCGTGGCTGAGGCCGTAGAGAACGGCGAAGATGTAGAGCATCCACAGCGAGTCGGCGAACTGCAGCCAGACGAGCGCTGAGATGAGAGGGATGAAGCAGAGCAACAGCGCCTTCCGGGAACCTAATCTGTCGATTACGACGCCAATGATGGCCCGCGCTGCGATACTCGCTCCTCCGATGAGTGCGAGGATGCCTGCCGCGCCGACGGAGGATACTCCGAGGTCCTCCGCGTGGGGCACGGTGTGGATCATGACCACTTCGGCGCAGGCTATCACAAGAACGTACATGGCGAACAGAGTCCAGAACTGGCGGATGTGCAGCACCTGCCGCAGAGGAGTCCCTTCCTCCGGCTTCTTCGTTGCTTTCGAAGTGGTTGGCTCGCTGGCGCCGTAGGGCCGCAGGCCCATGGTGGACGGGTCGCGTTTCATGAACTGCGCCATGGCGATGAGCGCGACGATGGCGATGACGCCGAGCACGACATACGCCGTCCTCCAGCCCTGTGTTTCGATGAGATGGCTGGCCAGAAGAGGAATGGCCATCATGCCAACGCCGGTCCCAATCTTGGCGATGCCCGTCACGGTACCTCTCTTCTTCACGAACCAGAGGGCTATCGTGGAGAGGGGCACGACGTCGGCGCCGCTCATGCCAATCGCGAGTATGGCGTAGAAGACGTAGACCTGCCACAGTCCGTTCACTCCGGACATGAGGATGTAGCCCAGTCCGAAGCAGAAGCCGCAGACAATCAGCGTGAGTCGAGGGCCATGCCTGTCCACCATGGCTCCGGCAGGCAGGTTCATCAGTCCAAGGATGAGCCAGCCCATGGAAGCCACCCCGGCAACCTGCGCGCGGGTCCAGTCAAACTCGTTGAGCAGCGGATTGAAGAAGAGCCCGAAGCTGCGGTAGGTTCCCCAGAAGACAGCCTCGATGAGGAAGCCCAGTCCGGCGATAACGTAGCCGTAGAAGAACCGCTTGCGGAGGGGGTTCTCAGTCAACCCGTTTCCCGTGTCGGTCTCTATCATTGGCTTCGCCGTCAGCGGGCCCGGCCGGCATGACCGCGTGCAACTTCGTTTCTATTGAGCGCTGGTTCTCTCCCACTCCTTCTTCAGCTCCTGGTAGAGAGCGGCGTTCTCCGCCACCATCTCTCTGATGGGCAGCTGGTAAGGACATCTCTCTTCGCACAGGCCGCATTGAGTGCACTCCGCGGCCTTTTCCAGCGCCTCGGAGATGAAGCCGCCGGAGAAGAGGCTCTCTCCCGGCATGCGTTTGACCATGTTGGAGAATGCGAGCACGACCGAGATGGGGATGCCGACCGTGCAGGGCTGGCAGTAGTCGCAACGGCGGCAGAAGCGGCTTCCCGTCTCCCGGCGCATTCGCTCAATCTCTGCCTTCTCGGCCTCCGTGAGCTCCACTTGGCCCTCGACTATGCGAACAATCTCCTCTATCTCTTCTATCCGCTCGATGCCCGGTATCGGGACGACATTCGCGTACTGCAGGAGGTACTTGATGGCTAGCGGCGCGTTGCTAATGATTCCTCCCGCGAAAGGCTTCATGGCGATGAAGGCCACGTCATGTTGCAGCGCAAGAGCTGCGAGTTCCTCTCCGGGCTCGTGGGCGATGAAGTTGAACGGGTACATGACCGTCTCGAAGCGCCCGGTCTTCACTGCCTCCTTCGCCACATCGATCTGATGCGACGTGATACCTATGTGCCTGATCTTGCCGGCGCGTTTCGCCTGCTCCACCAGGGGAAAGGGCCCCTTCGGGTCAAGCACCTTCTCAAGCTCCGGGAAGTTGCTCACATTGTGGAACTGGTAGAGGTCGATGGCGTCCACCTGGAGCACCTTGAGGCTCTGATCGAGGTGCTCCTCGACGCCCTCGGGCGTACGGCTCTGCGTCTTCGTGGACAGAATGACTTCTCCCTTCCATCCCTCCAGCGCTCTGCCCATGCGGTCCTCGCTGGTCGTGTACGCGTTCGCCGTGTCGAGGTATGTGACACCAAGCTCGAGGCAGCGTTTCACAACGGCGATCGCGTCCTCGTCCTCCCGCCTCTGTATCGGTATTGCGCCGAACCCGACACGCGATACCATCAGCTCGGTCTTGCCAAGTCTTGCCTTGTCCATACCACCTCTCCTTTCGTCGACAGGCACGTATCTCGTGAGCCTGTTGCCTGTGGGGGGGGCGTTCCGCAGGGTTCCTGGAGCCTCGCTGTATGCGAGTCTCGGAATCCGCCGCTGTCCGCCGACCGGTGGGAGATGCTACTCCAGGCTTCTCTGCTTCCTGCCGCCACAGACGTGTGATGATAGCATGGACGAATCGTGCGGTGAGTCGCCCGGTGACGGTTCTCAAGACCAGGGCTCTCCAGGACCCGTGGCCGCAAGGGCCCCGGTGTTACTGCCATGGAAGCATGATTGCGCCGCCCGTTTGTCAGGAACGCCTGGCCAAGTTCGCCACGGCGCATTGCAGTCACCGCTACCGACACTGCTGCGCATCTAGGCCGCTCCCGTCTCTCTCTGTTGTCGCATGGTCATACCCGGCTCGCGGGGAGAGTAACTGCGAGAACCCCCTTCGGCACTTCTCATCTCCCGGCGGGCATGCTACTATGCAGTTAGTTGTGACTAACAAACAGCGGATGAGGATCCATGAGAGCTCAGACTGAGAAGCGAGACAAAGAACGCGTTGAAGGACGGACTCTGGGACGTCATCGAAGTCCCAGCATGGAGGACTACCTGGAAGCTATCGGGACGCTTGAGGACGAGCACGGCCTGGTGCGGGTCACGCAATTGAGCGACGCACTGAACGTAAGCAAGCCCAGTGTCACGGCAGCCGTAGGGAGACTCGCTCAAGAGGGTCTGGTGATGCATGAGAAATACGGCTCGGTCGAGCTTACGCCGCGCGGCAAGGCGGTTGCTGATGATGTCTGGAAGCGGCACGAGGCCCTCTGGATATTCCTGACCGAGATACTTGGCGTCTCGGAGGAGACGTCGGAAGAGGATGCCTGCAAGCTGGAACACTACCTGAGTCCTGACGCGACGGAGCGGCTTACCTGCTTCGTCGAGTTCGTTCTTGAGGGGGAGAAGGGTCGACCGCAGTGGCTGGAGGACTTCTACATCGCATTGACCCGGATGGGGCTGGCGACGAACAGGTCTCCGGATCGCAGGAGAGGGACAGCGACGGCCACGCGGGGGAGGAACTAACGCCGTGTTTGGATGGTGGAGGAAGAGGCGACGGAGTCCCGGCGGCGGCGAAGGTGCCACTATCGCGACCATGAAGCCCGGCGAGACCGGAATAGTCGTTGATGTCGGCGGCGGACGACGGATGATTGAGCGCCTTGCGGTGCTCGGCATAAGGCCGGGCAAGCGGGTCACCAAGGTCAGCTCTATGCTGCTCAGTGGGCCGGTGACTGTTGAGGTGGACAGATCTCAGGTTGCCATAGGATTCCATGTGGCGAGCAGAATACTGGTAGATGTGAAAGCGAAATGAGAGTGCTTCTGATGGGCAGCCCGAACGTGGGCAAGAGCGTCGTCTTCTCACGCCTGACAGGTGTTCGGGTCATGTCCTCCAACTACCCGGGCACAACGGTCAACTACACCGAAGGCAGAATGAAGGTGGAAGGGGAGGAGTCCCAGGTCATCGATGTTCCCGGCACATATACGCTTGACCCGACGTGCGAGGCCGAAGAAGTCGCCCTGCGGATGCTCTCCCTCGGCGACGTTGTCGTCAACGTCATGGATGCCACGAATCTTGAGAGGAATCTGTTCTTGACACTGCAGCTGCTCGAGAGGGACGTTCCTGTTGTAGTAGCGCTGAACATGTGGGACGACACCACCCACCAGGGTATCTCGATAGATGTCGCCAAACTGCAAGAGCTGCTTGGAGTTCCCGTGATTCCGACCGTTGCGGTGTCCGGCCAGGGCATCAAGGAGATGGTTGAGGCAATTCCCCGGGCAGTGGTGGCTCACCATGCAGAGCGGACTCGCGATGAGCGCTGGGCGGCCGTCGGCCGCATAACCGATAGCGTCCAAGTTATCAGCCACCGCCACCATACCTGGGTTGAACGACTCTCCGATGCGACGGTTAAGCCCGTGCAAGGTGGAGTAATCGCCTTTGGCGTGCTGGCGCTCAGCTTTGCGGCCATCCGCTTGATAGGGGAGACGCTGATTTCCTATGTGCTGGACCCCCTGTATCAAGTTCTGTGGATGCCCGTGGTGCAGTGGGTGAGCGATTCACTGGGTGGTGAGGGGGCTCTGCACGCGGTGCTCATCGGAAGGGTCTCCGGCGGAGTTATTGACCCGGTGGAGTCCTTCGGTCTTCTGTCAAGCGGTGTCTACGTGCCGTTCGCGATGGTGCTTCCCTACATCGTGGCGTTCTACTTCGTTCTTGGCCTGCTGGAGGATATTGGCTACCTCCCGCGACTGGCTGTGCTTCTTGACTCCGGGATGCATCGGCTGGGTCTGCACGGTTACGCAATAATCCCCACGCTGCTGGGCCTCGGGTGCAATGTTCCTGCGGTGATGGCTACCCGGATTCTCGAGAGCAGGCGGGAGCGCTTCATCGCCGCGACTCTGGTATCGGTGGCCATTCCATGCGCCGCTCTGCAGGCGATGATAATCGGCCTCGTTGGGAGCTTCGGCGCCCGCTATGTCCTGCTCGTCTACGGGACACTGTTCCTCGTGTGGCTTGTGCTGGGGGCGATTCTGCATCGCTTCATGAAAGGCTTCAGCCCTGAGCTGCTGATTGAGATACCCCGCTATCGCTGGCCGCTGCCCGGGGCTGTGCTGAGAAAGCTGTGGGCCCGGGTGCATGGTTTCCTCCGGGAGGCTTTGCCCATCTTCTTCGCAGCCATCGTGGGCATCAACCTCCTCTATCTTGCGGGAGCGTTCGACACACTGGCACGCGTGGCCGCACCGCTGATGACCAAGGTCCTTGGATTGCCGAGCGAGTCCATCGTCGCGCTGGCCGTCGGTTTTCTAAGGAAGGATGTTGCGCTCGGATTGCTGGCGCCGCTCGGACTTACGCCCGAGCAGCTTGTCGTCGCCAGCGTTGTCCTTGCCATGTCTTTCCCCTGCGTGGCGACGTTCGCTGTGCTGCTGCGGGAGTTGGGGCCCAGAGATACGGCCAAGTCCACAGGGATAATGCTGCTGTCTGCGTTGACCGTCGGGGGCCTCCTGAACGCGGTGTTGTAGGGCTCCCTCGCTGGCAAGCCCTGCCGCCGCACGCATGGTGGCAGGACACATATTCGTGCTGTGTCCCCGGACTCGCCTATGCCCCTGCCGTAGCCCGTTTTCGGCCAAAGCTGCGCGCACGTCACCGGGGCCAGGAACTACCTGATGCGTGTGAAGAGAATCGTACGGTAGAGAAGGCGCTCGCACGGTTGCGTTTTGACGCTTGCCCTCCGAGCGCTAGAATAGAGGGCAGTCTGGCTTCTCCTGAGATGAAGCACCGAAGGACGGTTGTTCTAATGGCTGGAAAGAGCGATGTCGTCTACACAGCGCGCCCCTCTCTGCGACAGCCGTACATGGTCATCGGGCTGAACGGCTGGGTGGATGGCGGCGAAACGGCGACGGGGAGTCTCCGCTTTCTCCGGCGGAGGCTCCGGCCCCGGAAGCTCGCCGAGATTCCGCTTGGCCGCTTCCATGTCTACCAGGTGCCGGGGCAGCTCTCGCTGCGGCCACACTGCAAGGTGGAAGAGGGTCTTCTCAAGGAGTACGCGCCGCAACGCAATGTGTTCTACTACTGGGTGAATCCGCACGGCGACAGAGATATCATTCTCTTTCAAGGGGTTGAGCCCAACTTGAACTGGGAGGAGTATGCGGCCGCGGTACTCGGGGTGGCCCGGGAGTTCGAAGTCAGCCGTATCTACATGCTGGGCGGCGTACTTGACAAGACGCCTCACACTCGTGAGCCGGGAGTGTCCTGCGTATGCACGAGCGAAGAGTTGCGGGACGAGCTGGCGCACCATGATATCGACCTCGTAGACTACGAAGGGCCCGGAGGGATCCGGACCACACTCATGTACCTGTGCCAGCGTCTGCATCTGGAAATGGCCCTGCTGCACGCGCACGTGACCTACTATCCCGAGTTCAACATGGTCATAACCCACAACCCGAAAGCGATTCGAGCCGTGCTGAAACGCCTGAACAGGCTCCTGTCGCTGGATCTGGACCTCGGGGAGCTGGACAGGCAGTCAAGTGAGTTCGAAGCCCGGATTTCATACATGGCGCTACAGAACCGCGAGTTCCAGTCTTACGTTGAAGCCCTGGAGAAGGACTACGGCGAGCCGGAAGCGGATGATGCCCCGGAGTTGTCCGCGGACGAGGCGATTCACGCGGTGGAAGAGCTTCTCCGTGGTCATCCGGACGATGAGGGCTAGCAGGCCACCCCTGCCCCTTTTTCCATCCCGCCCCGCCCCGTTGAAGGGGCGAAGCGCGTTGTTCCACCAGACATCTTCCGGACACGACTCTATCGGAGACGTCACGTAGCCTGATAGACTGAGGCGTGTCTCCGTACGGAGCTTCGTTGTGAAGACACGTCATTACTACGGCTACACCATAGTTGCGGCCTGCTTCTTCATACAGGCTGTCTCTGTTGGCTCCATGGTCACGTACGGTGTCTTCTTCAAGTCTCTTCAGGCGGAGTTCGGCTGGTCGCGGACATTCCTCTCGGGCGCTTCTTCCGTCGTATTCCTTGTGATGGGCGCACTGGGCATACTGCTCGGCCGCCTGAATGACCGTCTCGGCCCACGCCAGCTCATTCTGGTTTCGGGGCTCGTGCTTGGCAGTGGCTATCTGCTCATGTCCCTTCTCGGGGCGCCGTGGCAACTGTATCTGTTCTACGGCGTCATGGTCGGCGTCGGGATGAGCAGCCATGACATTGTCACCCTCTCGACCATCGCGCGCTGGTTCAGACAACGGCGCGGACTGATGACCGGAATTGTGAAGGCGGGTACTGGCACGGGTCAACTCTTGCTCCCTCTGTTGGCTAGCTCTCTCATCGTGCTCCATGGCTGGCGCAACACGTACCTGTTCATCGGCGCGGGCGTTTTGCTCATCTACATAGTCGCCTCGCGGCTCTTGCGGCGCTCGCCGCAGGAGATGGGGTTGGAGGTCGACGGCCATGCCACGGTTGTCGGGGCTCTCAATGAGGGGGGTCGTGGAATCCTGCTGGGAGAAGCCGTCAGGACACGCCAGTTCTGGCTCTGCTGCGTCGCGTATTTCTGTGTCATATTCTGCCTGCTCACAATCATCGTTCATATCGTGCCGCATGCGTCTGATATCGGCCTGTCCGCAAGGAGTGCTGCGGCGGTGATGTCCACTATTGGTGGAGCAAGTATTGCTGGCAGGATAGTTATGGGGGCGACTGCCGACCGTATCGGGAGCCGCCGCGCGTTCATCATCTGCTTCATCGTGCTTCTGACCGCCCTTGTCTGGCTGCAGGGCGCCTCGAGGCCATGGATGCTGTTCCTCTTCGCCCTTGTCTACGGTTTCGCTCACGGGGGTTTCTACACGGTGCTGTCACCGACGATTGCGGAGCTATTCGGGATGAGTGCTCACGGAGTCATCTTCGGTATCGTGTACTTCTGCGGAACGCTCGGCGGGGCCATCGGTCCGGTTGTTGCCGGAAGGACGTTTGACGTCCTGCAAAGCTATGACTCAGCTTTCCTGTTGCTCATCGGGCTTGCGGCACTGGGCATGGTGCTTGTGCTTGCCTTGCGCCCTCTGCACAGCCTCGCGTGAGTCATGGCGCCCGGGAACCTCATGGCCGATGAGTACAGGGAACTGAAAAAGGGGGGGAGATGATGCAGTACCAGCAAGACCATATTCATCTCACGACACAGGACGTGGACGAGTGGGTGCAGTTCTATGTTGAAGCGTTTGGGGCGAAAGTCGTGGGCACCATGGAGGCGTTCGGCACCAAGATGGTGAACCTCGACATGGGGGGAGCGCCGCTCAGAATCTCAAACAGCACCGGTGTTGAGAAGGGGCTCAGCCAGGAGCGCGGCGAGGCTGTGCTTCCCGAGGAAGGCTACCATCACCTCGGGTTAAGGGTGGATGATATCGACCAGTGCATCGCCGACCTCGCTCGACGGGGGGTGGAGGTTGAGGTGAGGGTTGCCCAGGCTCGACCGGGATTGCGGTATGGCTTCGTCAAGTGCCCGGGCAACGTGCGTATCGAACTGGTCGAGCAGAGCGACTAGCGTTCTGGCGGTTCTGCCAGACGACTTCCCGACCCGCGGGCGCGCAGTAGTCTTGCCTAGGAGCCTGTCGGAATAACCACACTGATGGTGAGGCTACACAGAGTAGGGCAGGGTTGGTGCACCACTTCACGAAGGCCGAGGGTACGCATTCAGTTCTCCTGCGCCCCGTGGCCGATCTGCTCCCTTCGTACCGAT
>JAUVZB010000065.1 GCA_030602785.1 Dehalococcoidia bacterium | reverse complement strand
GTTGCTCTCATCCGTGCTCTCCGGTTGATACTGAGCGTCTTCGACGCCGGACCAACGGCCCATCACCGTCCAAGAAACCGCCTCAGCGTGGCGGCAAAGCCCACATGCACCCACCGTTCCCATCAATCCACGGATTACGGTCCAACGGGTTCAGTTGACAAGCTGATTACCGGCATCGAGGACTATCTCCACGGCCTGGGCAAGGCCGAAATCAGCAGCTCGACAATAGGCGACCTCGTGATGGCGCATCTGGCTGGCTTCGACCACATCGCCTACATCAGGTTTGCGAGCGTGTATCGCGAATTCGCTGACATCGGAGCACTGAAATACGCGCTCGACAGCCTGTCGGCCGCTGACGGAGCCTGACAGTGATAGTCCAGAAGGCCACCACGGATTCCATGAGGATAAGGAAGGCGCAGGACAGATGGCCCGGCAGAAAAGACCAGAGACACCGTCACCCATAACAGAGGAGACCGTTGCCAGAGCTGTCTTCTCTGCAGCCGAGTCTGTCGGGGTGAACGACCGCCAGTTCCTTGAACAGCTCACAGAGAAGGTCAGCGAACGCCTCGGCGTAGCACGGCCCCTGCCGGGCATGGAGGCGCTGGTTGCGGCAGAACCGGCCCGGCGCCAAAGGCAAAGACACACACAAGCTACGTCAACCACATCCATCAAGGTGCTCCCGGCACAGCCTGTACTCGAGACAACATCCGGACTCAATCTCTCGGCCAACGCTCTGAGAGTGCTGGAGAGAAGGTATCTGCCGAAGGACGCAGACGGAAAGGCAGCCGAGACCCCGGCAGAGATGTTCCGCCGCGTTGCCCGTCATGTCGCCGGCGCCGAGCTTGTCTTCGACCCCTCAGCAGACACGGTGCAGTGGGAAGAGCAGTTCTACGATTTCATGACGAGGCTGGAATTCCTGCCGAACTCTCCCACCCTTATGAACGCCGGCAGGGAACTCGGCCAGCTCTCAGCGTGCTTCGTCCTCCCCGTCGAAGACTCCATGGAGTCGATATTCGACGCCGTCAAGCACACCGCCCTCATACACAAGAGCGGGGGCGGCACCGGCTTCTCATTCTCACATCTCAGGCCTGAGCGCGACCGAGTGGGAAGCACGGGCGGCGTGGCAAGCGGCCCCCTTTCGTTCATGCAGGTATTCGACAAGACAACCGACGTCATCAAGCAGGGTGGCATGCGCCGCGGCGCCAACATGGCAATCCTCAACGTGAGCCACCCTGATATCCAGCGTTTCATAGCCGTCAAGAAAGAGTCGGGCGTCTTGACGAACTTCAACCTGTCGGTGGGGATAACGGACGATTTCATGCGTGCAGTGCAGGAGGAAAGCCAGTTCGAGCTCGTCAACCCGAGGACAGGAGAAGTTTGCGAGCGCGTCAACGCAAGGGACGTGTTCGACCAGATCGTCGACATGGCGTGGCTCACCGGTGACCCCGGTGTAGTCTTCCTCGACGAGCTCAACAGGCACAACCCTACGCCACATCTGGGGAGAATCGAGAGCACCAATCCATGCGGAGAGCAGCCACTTCTGCCATACGAGTCATGCAACCTCGGGTCGATCAACCTTGCCCGTATGGTCGACCACACCACGCCAACACCGCAGGTCAAGTTCGAACGAATCGCTGAGATAGTGCGGCTTGCAGTCCGTTTCCTCGACAACGTCATCGAGGTCAACCGCCTCCCGATTCCCGAGATCCGAGAGTCGACGATGTCCACTCGCAAGATAGGACTCGGCGTCATGGGATTCGCCGACATGCTGATGCAGAGGGGAATCGCCTACAACAGCGACGAGGCCCTGTCGTCCGCCGAGGAAATTATGGCCTTCATAGAGGATACGGCCAATGCTGCCTCTATCGACCTCGCAAACGAACGCGGTGTGTTCCCCGCCTACGAGGGAAGCGTGTACCACGTGCAGGGAGGCCCGAGATACCGCAACGCGTCGAGAACTACGGTCGCCCCCACCGGTAGCCTCAGCATCATAGCCAACTGTTCAAGCGGCATCGAGCCAGTGTTTGGCCTCACATACGTCCGGCACATCCTCGACAAAGAGGAGTTTCTGGAGGTCAACCCGTATTTCGAGGAAGAGGCACGCCGACGCGGTTTCTACACCAGAGACATGATGAGAGAACTCGCCGCGGGGAGGCGTCTCGGGGAGATGGAGAACATCCCGGAAGACACGAAACGTGTCTTTGTGTGCGCCTATGACATATCACCCGAGTGGCACGTCAGGATGCAGGCAGCCTTCCAGCGCCACACCGACAGCGCCGTGTCGAAGACAGTCAATTTCCCGCGGGCGGCCACCCGGGAGGATGTGGCTGCCGTGTACCTCCTGGCACATCAGGAGTGCCTCAAGGGAATCACCATCTACAGGGATGGCAGTCGCGACGACCAGGTGCTGACAACCGGCACAGAGAAGACCGAGCAGAAACCGTCTCTGCGACCCCGCGCAAGACCGAAAGTCACACGCGGCATCACGGAACGTGTCAGCACCGGCTGCGGCAACATGTACGTGACCCTCAACTTCGATGACGAGGGCGTCTGCGAGACGTTCGCAACCCTGGGCAAGGCCGGGGGCTGCGCGGCGGCGCAGCTCGAAGCCATAAGTCGACTCATCTCCAACGCGCTCAGGTGTGGACTCGACCTGGGCTCAATCGTGAAGAACCTGAGGGGAATCCGATGCCCGTCCATCGCGTGGGAACAAGGCCGAGCCGTGATGTCATGCGCCGACGCCATCGCTGGAGTGCTCGAGAAGTACGTGGCTGACAATGACGGCAAAACTCACGCGCGAGATGACCGGCGGCAGGGAGTCTCGGCTCAGTGTCCCGAATGCGGTGGGACTCTCATCCACCAGGAGGGCTGCAGTATCTGCATATCCTGCGGCTACACCAAGTGCTCGTAGCCGCGTGAGGAGGAACGGGCGGTGACTACATCCAAGGGGCGGCACTACACGGGACTGCAGCAGATTGCAGTCCTGGCGAACTCCGAACTTACTCTCCGTCGGACCTGCAATGCCATAGCAAGGGGGGTCGCCAAGGCGACAGATATGAATGGCTGCAGGGTTCTCCTCCTGGATTCGAAGAAGGAGTACCTCACGACCGTTGGCGCGTACGGGCTTAGCGACCTCTTTCTGAGAAAGGGGCCGCTCGACGCACGAAAAAGCCTGCCCGAGGTGCTGGACGGAAACATCGTGGTCGTCAGCCACGCACCAACCGACGAGAGGGTGCAACACCCGGAAGTTGCCAAATCCCAGAACGTCCTCTTCATCGCCGGAATCCCGGTCCTCCTTGGCGAAGAAACGATAGGCGAGCTACGAATCTACTCGAAGGAATCCAGGGAACTCACGGAGGAGGAGAGGAATTTCCTGAAGTCGTCTGCCAACCTCTGCGCCGTGCTGCTCGACCGGGCACAGCTTGCCCAGTTCAGAGACCGCATCTATAAGTCGCGGGTGAAGGCCGCCGGGGCCTTGACCCTACCCCAGATGGCAGCGAACCCCTTGAAACCAACCGAATTTGCCCACGAGAGCGAAGCAGAATTCGCCAACCTGCTGGATTTCTATCAGATTGAGTGGCTGTACGAGCCGCGCTCTTTCCCCCTCGCCTGGAACGGGGCCGATGTCTCTCAGATGTTCACACCTGACTTCTACCTGCCCGAACTCGACATGTACATCGAACTCACGACGATGAAGCAGAACCTGATTACTATCAAGAACCGCAAGGTCAGGCGACTGCGGGAGCAATACCCTGACATCAATATCCGGCTGCTGACAAAGAAGGACTTCCTGAAGCTGCTGACAAAATACGGCTACGGCACGATGGGAGAGGCGAAGGTCGAGGGAGTCGGGAGGGTGCTCCACAGCCACACACAGATACAACGCAGAGTACGTGCCATTGCACGCAAGGTATCGCGCGACTACGAGGGAGAGAGAATCGTCGTCATCGGCGTGCTCAAGGGAGTGATGTGCTTCATGTCCGACTTGATGCAGTACATCTCGATTCCGGTGAGAGTCGACTACATGGACATCTCACACTACAGTGGCGATGGTGAGGTCGTGAAAATCACTCGGGATCTCGATTCTCCCATCGGGGGACAACATGTTCTCATGGTTGAGGACATAGTGGACACCGGCATGACACTGAACTACGTGCTTGCCCATCTGGCCGCGCACAAGCCGGCGAGTCTTCGCGTGTGCTCTCTGCTTGACCGCAAAGCCAGGAGACTGGCAAACGTGAAGCTGGACTACGTGGGGTTCGAGATTCCGGACGTCTTCGTTGTGGGCTACGGCCTCGACTACAAGGGCGAGTATCGGAACCTCCCGTTCATCGGAGAGTTGAAACAGGATTGGGGCAGACGCAGCCAAGAGGGGCAACAGCAATGAACGGACATCTTGATCTGCTCATCCCGCGCCACGACATCGAGCAAACCGTCTCGCGGCTCGCCGGGCAGGTCTCAGAGGACTACAGAGGAAGACAGCTGCTCGTCGTCGGAGTACTCAAGGGTGCCTTCATCTTCATGGCGGACCTGGTGCGGCAAATCGAGATTCCTCTCGAGGTGGATTTCGTGACCGTCTCGAGCTACGGCAGCGGCAGCGAGAGTTCCCGCCGAATCAGAGTGCTGCAAGATATGACGCTACCGGTGAAGGACAAGGATGTCCTCATTGTTGAGGACATAGTCGACAGCGGCTACACCGCCAACTACGTCCTGCACCACGCGAGGGACATGGGGGCCCACTCCGTCGCGCTCTGCGCCCTGGCTGACAAGCCATCCCGCAGAGAGACTCCGATTGAGATTGCCTACCTCGGATTCACGGTCCCTGACAGGTTCGTCGTCGGCTACGGACTGGACTTCGATAACAAGTTCCGCTACCTGCCGGATATCTACGCCATCGAGATGCCCGATGAGCATGCCTGAGCTGATCCGCGTTGCCCAAGGGGAGCAGCCCGCTGACCTCATCTTGAGGAACTGCCGGGTCATCAACACACTGGCCGGAGTAGTGGAGGATGCGGACATCGCCATCTACGGCGACACCATCGCCGGACTCGGTAGCTACAACAACGCACGAGAAGTAGTCGACCTCCAGGGCGCGTACGTTGCTCCCGGCCTGATAAACGGACACACCCATATCGAGAGCTCCATGCTCCACCCTGCCAGATACGCCGAAGCCGTCGTTCCTCGCGGCACACTAACCGTGGTAACAGACCTTCACGAGATCGCCAATGTCTGCGGGAAAGCCGGCCTTGAGTTCTGCATGCGCTGGGGACGAAGCCTCCCTCTCGACATGAGATTCATGGCGCCTTCGTGCGTGCCGGCCACGCCGCTGGAGACGTCCGGAGCGGCGCTCTCCGCCGATGACATCCGCGCGCTCTTCACAGAACCGGACGTCATTGGGCTCGGTGAGGTCATGAACTACCCCGGTGTCCTGGCCGGCGCCCGGGATGTGCTGGACAAGGTCAGAGCAGCGGAGGGCAGGCCCGTCGACGGGCACGCCCCGGGTCTCCGGGGACGTGCCCTCGATGCCTACATCGCAGCCGGCATCATGTCCGACCACGAATGTACAAGCTACGACGAAGCCCTCGAGAAGCTGCACAAGGGCATGCACATCATGATACGAGAGGGCTCGTCCGAGAAGAACCTCGAGGCCCTTCTGCCGCTTGTGACGGACCTGACCTATCCGCGCTGCATGTTCGTAGTTGACGACAGGAGCGCCGCCGACCTGGACGAGGAAGGCGATATCGACCACGTAGTCCGCAAGGCGATTGCGCTCGGCCTCGACCCCGTACGCGCCATACAGCTCGCCACAATCAATCCCGCCCGCTACTTTCGGCTTCACGACAGGGGATGCGTCTGCCCCGGCAAACGTGCCGACCTCGTGACCATACGAAACCTGACAGACTTCGCCATCGACAAGGTCTTCTACCAGGGGAAGATGGTCGCGGAGCGTGGCCTGCCGCTGTTCCGGTCAGCTCCTCCTGATGCCGAGTTGACCGACACGGTGCGCACAGGGATGCTGGATAGTCGGGAGCTTTCCATGCCACACGACGGCCACGAGTTCCCCGTCATCGAGCTCGTGCCGGGCCAGATTATCACGAAGAAGCGCTACGTGATGCCCACCGTCTCCGGTGGCGCAATAGTGTCCGACCCGGAGAGAGACATCCTCAAGTTGGTAGTCGTCGAGCGTCACTGTGGAACGGGCAATATCGGCAGGGGCCTGGTGGCGGGATTCGGGCTCAAGCGAGGGGCGCTGGCGAGTTCCGTCGCCCACGACTCCCACAACCTCATCGCGGTGGGAACCACAGATGAAGACATCCTCGGCGCGCTCAGGATACTGGTCGAGATGCAGGGCGGCCTCGTCGTATTCGCAGAAGGCGAAGTGAGGGCGACCCTGCCACTCCCTGTCGCCGGACTTCTCTCTTCAGCGCCGCTCACACGCGTACTGGAGCAGATGCGCAGTGTCCAGGTTGAGGCACACTACCTTGGAACACTGCCACCCGCACCATTTGCGCTGCTCTCATTCCTCGCCCTGCCAGTGATACCGGAACTCCGACTTACAGACCTCGGCGTGGTCGACGTCGCCGAGTTCCGCATCATCTCTCCTGCCTGAGGGAGCGAGTCGTTACGAGAGAAGCGCCCGGGAGATTACCAGCTTCTGAACTTCGCTGGTGCCCTCGTATATCTCAAGAATTTTCGCGTCGCGGTAGTAGCGCTCCAGAGGAAGGTCCTTCATGTAACCGTAGCCGCCATGAATCTGCAGGGCCTTCCTCGTCACATCCATAGCGGTGTTCGCCGCAAACAGCTTGGCCTGCGCGACTTCCTTGGTGAACCTCACGCCCGAGTCCGCGAGCTTGGCGGCGCGGTAGCCAAGAAGCCATGCGGCATCCACAGCAGTCGCCATATCAACCATCATCCACTGAATGCCCTGAAATTCGCTGATGGGTTGTCCGAACTGCTGTCTCTGCTTCGAATAGGCGATTGCGGCATCAAGAGCTGCTGAGGCAACGCCCACTCCCTGCCCCGACACGTCAAGCCGGCCCTCGTCAAGTATCGTGAGGGCTATCCTCATTCCTTTGCCGACCTCTCCTATCTGATTCGCAACAGGGATGTGAACATCGTCAAACATGAGTTCCGCCGCGCTCTCCGCCCTGATGCCCAGCTTGTCCTCCACTTTGCCGACTGAGAACCCGGGCATTCCCTTCTCAACCACGAAGGCGGTGATGCCCTTGCTTCCCAGTTGCTTGTCAACCGTCGCGAACAGGAGAATGGTGTCAGCCGTGTCGCCGTTGGAGATGAAGCACTTCGCCCCGTTGATGATCCACTCGTCGCCCTCTCTGCGCGCCGTCGTGCTCATTCGCGAGATATCGCTGCTTGCCTCATGTTCGGTGAGTCCGTACGCACACAGCTTCTCTCCCTTCGCCGCCGGAACGACGAAGCGCCTGCGCTGCTCCTCATTGCCATAGTGATACATGCCGCTCAGGGCCAGACCCGTGTGTGTCCCGAAGATAGATGCGACCGATATGCTGGCGCGGGCAAACTCCACCGACGCGATGAACGCATCCATCATTGACCCGCCCTGACCACCGTACTCCTCCGGAATGGTCAGGCCTGCGAGGCCGATCGAGGCCATCTTCTGGAATGCCTCGTACGCGAGCTCATTGCGTCGGTCCCATTCGTCCGCATACGGAGCAATCTCGGCCTCCACGAAGTCTCTCATCTGCTGCTGAAACATCCGCTCCTGTTCAGTAAGCAACACTTCCATGATTCGACTTTCCTCCTTCGCAATAACGGGAATGGGCTGGCCCACCCCTTCGCTTGTCTTGACACAGTATACGACCATGGCATTCAGATTGACATGGCAAGGTGCGGCGTCTACAGTAGGCGCGCCACATGGGAACCTCCGGAGAGCGCGTGCGCTTCTGTGTTATCGCGGATGACATCACCGGCGCGATGGACACAGGCGTCGGCCTCGCGCAAGCGGGTCTGGCGACAACCATCACGTTCTCAAGCAGCACGAACCCCGGTCCCGATTCGGTTGTCGCAACGACGGACAGTCGCGCCGAATCACCGTCGGAAGCGTACAGACGCGTCAAAGCAGTGGGAGAGCGCTTCCAGGACTATTACATCTACAAGAAGATTGACTCGACGCTCCGCGGCAACATCGCTGCGGAACTGCAAGCCCTCCTCGACGTTACGCGAGCACCGAGGGCGGTCGTCTGTCCCGCATTCCCCTCCATTAAGCGCACAGTGGTCAACGGAGAACTTCTGGTGGATGGTGTGCCCGTGCATCTCACGGGTTTCTCTCACGACCCCGCAAGCCCCGTGACGAATTCCAGCGTAGCCGACTTGCTGCTCTCGGGCTCCGGAATCGCAGCCGAAATCCTTGGCCTTGCGGACGTCGAACGAGGTCCGGAGCACCTCGTCCAGCGCATTCGGGAGTGCGCAAGCCGTGCCGTTGTCATCGATGCAACGGAGGATGAACACCTGCGGTGCATCGCCGACGCGCTGGCCCTCAGCAGGGAGAGGTGGCTGCCCTGCGGCTCAGGTGGACTGGGAGCGCAGCTTCCCCTGGCGTTCGGGTTTTCGCCACACGTGCGGGAGCTTCCTCCCACGCCCCGTGGACGCGCACTCATCGCGGTCGGAAGCCGGAACGAGGTGAGCATCCGACAGGTGCGCCGTCTCATTGACCGGCTCCACCCGCCACTGGTGAAAGTGGAACCACGTGAGTTCAAGACACGAAGCGGACGCGAGCCTCGCATCAACCAGGTGGCGCGGGAGGTCCAGAACCTGCTGCTCGACAGTGAAATGGTCGTCCTCAGCTCAAGCCTGAGCGACTATATGCCACAGTATCGTCACCTCATGGCCCGCATCCTCGGAGACATAGTAAACAGAGCGCTGTCCCTGTGCGATATCACCGGGCTGTTCTTGTGCGGGGGCGACGTGGCACGTGCTGTCTGTGGAGACCAGGGAATCCAAGCCCTGCGGATACTGGGAGCCCTCGAACCGGGAGTTATTGCAGCAGAGGCAATCGGCCAGCACTACAATGATCTTCGCGTGGTCACCAAGGCCGGTGGCTTCGGCAACGAGGATGCGCTGCTGCAGGTAGCCCGGCATTTCGCGAAAGGACAAGACTGATGCAGAACAACACCCCGTTGCTTGCAATCACGATGGGGGACCCGACAGGTGCGGGACCCGAGATAGTCGTCAAAGCTCTCGCAGACCCTGAAGTCCAGAGCCTGTGCACCGGCCTCGTCATCGGCGACGCCGAGACCATGAGAGCGGCGGCTGACATCGTCGGTATCCAGATGGACGTTCATTCGGTCTCCAATCCCGGCGACGTTCAGGCGGGGAGCCACACGTTGAACGTGGTGGACTTGAAGAACGTCGACGTCGCGACCCTCGTGCGCGGGCGCGTGGATGCCAGGGCAGGGAAAGCTGCATACGAGGCTATCGAGAAGGCCACTTCGCTGGCCCTTCAGCACAAGGTTGACGCGATAGTCACCGCACCGCTCAACAAGGACGCACTGAACCAGGCAGGGTATTCCTTCCCGGGCCACACTCAGATTCTCGCCCACCTGTGCGGCGTCAGTGATGCGGTTATGATGCTGGTTGCAGATAGCCTGAGGATTGTGCACGTATCAACACACGTCTCGCTGCGCGATGCCTGTGACCTCGTCACCAGGGAGCGCGTACTGCACGTCATGCAGCTCGGAGAGCAGGCTGCTAGAGCGATGGGCGTGGAGAAGCCCCGAATCGTCGTGCCGGGCCTCAATCCGCATTCGGGCGAGGGGGGACTCTTCGGTTCCGAGGAACAGCAACACATCATCCCGGCGATAGAAGAGGCAAAGGCTCTTGGCATGGAGGTCAGGGGGCCACTACCACCCGACACAGCGTTCCTGCGAGCGTTCCGCGGAGAGTTCGACCTTGTGGTTGCGATGTACCACGACCAGGGTCACATCCCCATCAAGATGGTCGGCTTCGAGAAGGGAGTAAACGTCACGCTGGGACTGCCAATCATCAGGACGTCAGTGGACCACGGAACGGTCTTCGGTAAGGCAGGCAAGGGGACAGCAGACCCGACGAGCCTGATCGAGTCCATCAAGCTGGCGACGACGATGAGCAGGACCGCCAGGAAAGCCGGTTAGCCACCGCCACCCAATCGAAAAACCCGGCAAACTGCTCTACGCCAGACCTTCGCCGTTACGGCAGACGGGTCAGGCACTGAGGAGACAGCGAGGCAACCGGACCAGCGTGCCTCATGTCGCGGATGCGTGATGAGCACTCACCGGGCATGTTGCCGCGCAAGGTAATCCGCGCGGCGCTTCAGGTGCATCAGGGCCCTCCCAGCCCTTTCTGGACTGGGGAAGCCAAGTGCCGTCCCCGTGCTTTCCAGTCTCTTCCGGACCTCTGCGAAGTGGGGCCCGTAGAGGAAGTAGACAAGCGGTTTGTCGGGGAAATCCCGTGCCATCTCCCGCGCCAGTAGCACAAGCTCGTCGCCAAGCTCCGGGCTGAAGGCCCCCATAACGCCCATGGCAGCGTTGACTCTCTCATCCGCCATGACGAGCCGCATCGCGGCCAATTCCATCTCGTCGCGCGGGCGGCCCATGATAGACACGCCCGGGAAGTAGTCCACGGGGTTGCCCACGGCAAGCCATTGCGGAGACAGCGCCCGCAGGCCGGCCATCGTGCTATCGGTGAACTCAACGAGGTCCATATCGAATTTGCCACACGCGTCTGCCGCAATGATGCCAAATCCTCCCGTAGGCGTCATGACACCGATTCCATTTCCGCGTGGGGCTGAAAGCGTCAGGAACGCCCGCAGGGTATCCGCCAGTTCCTCGATATCGTCCACTCGGACGACGCCTGCCTCACGAAGGGCCACATCCCAGAGTTCATCTTTGCCGGCAAGCGCTCCCGTGTGAGAGAGAACAGCCTGAGCGGAACGCCCGGACCCGTAATCCGTGGATTGGAGAGCATGTGCAGCTATGAACCACACGTGGTAAGTTGTCACCCAGGAGGTGACAATGAGAAAGCCATCGGATCGCCTGGGCTTCAAGATAGTCGGTGACCTGGAAGAGACCGCTACTCCCTG